>DATIXS010000204.1:0-4638 GCA_035518335.1 Candidatus Acidiferrum sp. | reverse complement strand
CATAGTCTACAATGTTGGCACAAATTATACAGCTGCGAATTGGAATGAGTATCAGCTTGGGCTATGGGTCCAAAAGAACACTCCTGAGCGTTCAGTGTTTCTGACATATTATTCCATTCATTGCCCCCCAGCATTCATCGGTGGAAGACTAACCGTTTCATCATACATTAATTGGCCTTATGGCTGGGGAGTACCGCTTGATCAAGTTTTCCAAAGGCAAAATGACATCGACAGAGCATTCAATGGTACCACGACCGATTTGCAACAAGTAATTAAAACGTACAATGTCTCATACGTTTATGTTGGCTACGATGAACTGAGCAATTATCCAAATTGTACTGCGCATTTTGACAGCATAAGCTGGCTAAAAACCGTCTACACCAACCAAAATTTAAAGATCTATCAGATAGAACTGGACAAAATAGGTCTTAGCGGTTAATTGTGGCGTTGCCAAGTCTTAAATACAAAAATAAGCCACAATAGAAAATATGACTGCAATTAACTCTTCAGGTTCAGGGATAATTCATAAAATCCTCATGTTTTAAATAATCATAAACATCATCGGCGACGTGGGGAACGTTGCGTTCTGGTGGGAATCCCATCTTCACGATTGTCACTAACTCCAAGCTTGATCGGTACTACTTTTGGAGCCTATATTGCTCTTGTTATTGGAAGTGTCATTCTCTTAATTGTTGCCGTTGTATATGTTATAGGGTTGTTTGGGTTATTTAGGATAATGAAGTGGGCGCCGCTTTTGGTTATCGCCATTTCAGTGGCTAATAGAGCACTTGCATCTTTCTTATATCAGATTAGCATTTACATTCTGGTGTGGGTAGTCTGGATAGTCATCCTCGTGATTTTGGCGTTTATTGATTGGCGAAAAATGAAAGGTCTGCTTTAGCCAGAACTTTAGTTGCTGGATTTTCGGGCTTGATGCTTCTTGCCTGACATGTAATCAATGTCGATTCTGCCGATCGTTGCGTTCTCGAGTCTTTCAGGTTTAATTTTTGCGAGCTTCGCCTCGGGACTAAGTGAAACTTGGCGAACTAAAACCTCAATGGCGTGCTGTTTCTCTCTTAAATCGGCGATTAGGTATATCTTGCCGCTGAAATGGACTGACGTGTACGCGTAGTCGCATTCTTCGGTTACTCCAAAGTCCTGCACGGCTTGTCCCCACACTGTGTTGTTGGCTTTTTGGTATACAAGTTTTTTGCCTTCGGATGCACAATGGAAATACACGCAGTTCTTTGTTTCGTCGTATCCGTGGCTTAGCGATACTAGATAAGGTTCATTGTCTTTGCAGAGGGCGACGGTTACAAACTTAGTCGCTTTTAAAACCTGACGAATCTCATTTGGGTCTGTAATTTCTCGATCTTTACGCCTAACATGAAAAGACATAATTCCAAATAGACTAAACAGTAAATATTAACTTTTAGCTAGATTTCTGCTAGCTAATTTCCCTTAGCGGAAAATTTAACTAATTTTTTTCATGAAACTCAAATACCTTAATCGAGAAAAAATTAAAAAAAGGGGTAATATGTTTGGAAGGTCAAAGCACGTTTTGGTCCATACGCGCAAGGGTCTCAATTCTGTTGGGCTAAGTAGCCTCCGCGTCCTGCCAATGTTGACCCACCAAATGTTTCCTTCTAAGGGAACATTCTTCCCGTTTTAATCTCTACTTTCCTCTGTCAATAAAGGGTTTTTTGATGGTTTTTTTGTACTTCGAAGTTTAATGAATTTTAATCCACAGAAAAGATGGGGTGATTAAACGAGTGAGGTCAACTTGATATTGAGATTACACGTTTTTGGCATAGTTCGGTTATAGAAAAAAGACAAAATATTCATTATTATTTCGGTAAGCAAGCGAGATTTGTGAGTTTCTTGTTGCCTTTTTTCTCTGTATTTCGTAACCTAATCGAAGGGTCATTTTTTATTTTTTTTGATTATTGGATGAGATGATTGGTGGGCTTGAACCAACATGTTTATATGAATAATATTTCATATGAAATTTAATTCATGTGATTATCGAAGGCAAAATAAGAAATGAAAACAGGACTAACAAAAATCTGCTACCACTTCTTCACCAACCTAGCTAACCCCACGCGACTCGCCGCACTCGAACAATTAATGGAAAAACCAATGAGTGTAAACGAACTAGCAACCGCTCTAAGACAAGAACAAAGCATGATCTCACATAACCTAAAACCCCTCCTCCAATGCAACCTCATCACAATCAAAAAAGAAGGCAAACAACACATCTACAACGTCAACCAAGAAACCCTACGCCCAATCTTTACCGCAATCGAAAACCACGCAGAAAAATTCTGCCCCACAGGCGGAAAATGCCTGAGAGGAGAAAACTAAAATGATAAAAAGAAAAATTGTAAATATAAATGAAAACTTATGCACTGGATGCGGCAACTGTATTCCCAAATGCGCAGAAGGCGCCCTACAAATTGTGAATGGAAAAGCAAAACTCGTTAAAGATACCTATTGTGATGGTCTCGGTGCATGTCTCGGCCAGTGCCCGCAAGGAGCAATTACAGTTACCGAGCGTGAGGCTGATGCTTTCGACCAAGCAGAAGTGCACGAGTACCTAAAAACCAAAACAGTGAAGCAAACAGCACCAGTGAGTACTGCCCCCCAGAAGCCTCAGTGGCCTGTCAAACTAGACCTTGTTCCGTTCAAAGCTCCATTCTTCGAAAACGCTAATCTTCTGTTTGCTGCCGATTGTGCTCCTATTGCACTTAAAAACTTTCATGACTTAATGCCTGGAAAAAAAGTCATAATAGGTTGCCCAAAATTCAACGATGCCAGAGCATACGCAGAAAAACTAACTGAAATCTTTAAACAAAACAATATTGCGTCTGTGACCGTTGTTCATATGGAAGTACCTTGCTGCACTGGCTTAAAATGGGCGGTAAACAAGGCGCTTGAAGCCTCAGGAAAACAAATTCCAATTAAAGAGTTAGAAGTCAAAATTGGAGGTGAAATAGTTGAGCTCTAAAGACAAACCAGTGGAAAAGAATCCTCAAACATGTCCAGGACTGAGAGACCTGCTGCAGCCTAAACCAGCGTACATCAAATGCCATGTTTGCGGTGGTGACCTCGAGATTTGGAGCGATGAAGACAAAACAACATGTCCCTCTTGCGGAGCCGAATGGAAACGCCCAGACAAATCAGCCGCCTGTCTCGAATATTGCCAATACGCCGACAAATGCCGTGGCATCATAGAATCGCGAAAAACCTAAAAATCTTACTTTTTTTTGAAATGCAATATCTTTAGAAAAAAGAAAGTGGAAGAATGTTTATTCTTCGTCTTCGCAGTCTTCACAGTCGCAGTCGTCTTCGCAATCTTCGTCTTCTTCTTCTCTAACAAATTGGTACATTACCATTTTAAAAACCAACAAACCTTCACCATGCTTCCCTATAAGTCTTCTCCAAATAGAATAATTTGATTTTAAGAAATTAGACGTTTAGAAAGACGGCGTAGAATCGATCCTAAATAATTAAGTAGGCGTCTATCTCATGTTATTTTATGACAGAAACTGCTTTTTCCAAAATAACTTACGTTTCTTTGTTTGCGGATGAGAGTATTCACCCAAAATATGAGGCTTCTCTGGAGAGGTTCAAGCGGGGGCTTGGAAAGCGCTATCCGATGTACATCGGAGAAAACGAGGTATGGTCAGAAAGCGGCGAGTTCGACCATAAAAGCCCAATTGATACCTCAATAATCGTTGGCCGATTTCAAGTTGGCACACGAGACCACGCAAAACTAGTTATCGAAGCCGCTAAGAAAGCGTTTCCTCAATGGAGCAGGGAAAGTTGGCAAAAACGCGCCAGAATCATGCTGAATGCAGCTGATTTGATTGATGAGAGGAAATTCGACATTGCAGCAACAATCACTTTTGAAGTGGGGAAGAACCGACTTGAAGCTTTGGCTGAGTGCTGGGAAGCCATTGATGCAATAAAATTCTACTCTAAAATCATGGAGAAAAACAATGGTTATGTCGAGAAGATGTATGATGGCGGTCCAGGCGAAGATTGCACAGTAGTTTCAAAACCTTTTGGCGTTTGGCCTGTGATTTCTCCATTCAACTTTCCTTTCATGTTGGCTAACGGAATGGCTCTCGGAGCGCTTATTACGGGTAATGCAATTATATTAAAGCCAACTAGCGAGGCTCCACTCACGGGCCTACTACTCTATCATGTATTCAAAGATGCTGGGGTTCCCGCGGGCGCAATCAATTATGTTACTGGTCCTGGTCCCAATTTTGAGGAAGAGTTTGTTTCAAACGGTGACGTTGCAGGAATTGCCTTCACTGGCTCAAGAGATGTTGGAATGAAACTTTACCGAAAGTTCTTGACACAGCAGCCGTACCCAAAACCTATAGTGCTTGAAATGGGAAGCAAAAACCCCGTCGTCGTAACCTCATCAGCACATATTAACAAAGCAGTCGAAGGGATAGCAAGATCTGCATTCGGCTTCGGGGGACAGAAGTGTAGCGCAGCATCAAGAATATACGTCCACAGTATGGTTCGAGAGAAATTCCTAAAGATTCTTCTTGAACGGGTCGAAAAGATAAATGTGGGAGACCCAAGGGAGAAAGATGTTTTCATGGGGCCATTGATCAAAAA
>DATIXS010000203.1:0-5456 GCA_035518335.1 Candidatus Acidiferrum sp. | reverse complement strand
CTTCAAACCCCAATTTTCTTTTGCTCTATAAGCAATTAATTCGTAAGTGTAATCGTCCTCCAAGGTTTCGCCGATAGCTGCCAAAGCACCAATAATTCCTCTGCAAGAGTTAAAGCCTAACGCTTCTGCTTTCAGTTTTTTGACAAGAGCCATTGCTTCTTTTAGTGTAACAATCTTTGTCTCCGTTTTCCTCGAAAAGACTTTAAGTTCCTCGGGAATTTTCTCTTCTTTCAAAAAAACTATTCCTGGATCAGTGCCTTTTTCTTTGATGGCCGAGTTTTCTTCCCATAAAGCAATGGCCGCTTCTTTTATTTCATTTTCAAACATCTCATCATACCTAAATCTTAGGCATAGAGCGCCGTTGCCTCTTGTTTTCCAAGGAACGTTAGGATTAAGCCTAATGAGGCCAGGGTAATCAATGAAATTGACATGGAACTCATCAAGCTTTTCAATTAGCAATGCTGCAAGATATGTCGTACAGCCACCTTTGGTCGAGTCTGTATCGTCTAAGCCAACGTGCATTACCTGTTGCGAAGTCAAAGCCAGTCTTCTCCAAATCAAAATAGAGAATGCCCTGTTGAGTAAAAAAATGTTGTTTAGCCTAAATTGAAATAAGGATTTATTAGAATTGTCATTTTTGTTTTAAGCTGCTTTCAGAGGCTTGGATAATCTTTTTCGTTCGCGGGAACTAAAAAAGCTTTGTTGGGTATCCAAACCTCTTCATCAAAGCGATAAAAAATTTAGTGCATCTGGTTACGGTTAGAACAATAACAATTCTGCGGCTAGGTTCAGGCATATGATTTTGGAATTGCAAATCCCTTTTCACGCTCTCGATGCTCCAGACGCACCCGAGTCTAAATTAATTATATAAAATTTAAAATTATGTGGTTGCATCTAGTCAATCACAACCTATCGGTAAGTAAGCAGAAATTTTTTAAGACAATGACTGAATGCTCTAAGAATTGTTAAAAGAAAGGGAGTTAATTGAGTAACTTATCGTTCTTCGACAACGATCATTGTTAATGTTGACCGTACTTTGTCAAGTCGACGAATGCGCCATGTTACAATTTCTTTTAGCTTGTCCATAGTGTCTGCCTTGACTCTGGCAACTATGTCGTAAACTCCGTAAACCGCTGATGCTTCTTCTACGCCTTCAACTTTTTTGAGTTCTTTTAGCACATCTGATTCTGAACCTATCTCAGTATTTATTAAAACAAAGGCTGTGGGCATATCAATCCTTCTCTAAGAATTGATAAGTTTAGTGTGCATTAAAAAGTTTCCTAGAAACCCTGCACGTCACTGCTTGAATGAACATATGATCGCTACGTTAAAGAATGAAAATTTAAAGAAGACTTGTGTTTTTCCTTTTTCTTATAATTTTTATCCCTGCCCATTGCAATGTAGAGTAGGAAACTATAAGTCGAAACCACAAAGAAACAACCCTTGTCAATAGTGTGACAGAAACACTTAGGACTGCGGGGATTCCCAGCGCAGTAAAAGAAACGCTCATAATTACTTCTGGAAATCCGAAAAATGTCAAACCAACCGTTTGAAGTATTCCTGTCAAAGTAAAGACGATGAGCACCTTGTCAATGGGAACGGGATAGCCTAAGGCTAAAAAAGTTAAAAAAATAACTGAAATTTCGAAAGCAAAACTTATGATGGCATAACTGATAGGTTTAACAAGCGCTTTGGGTTTGGCCTTCAATTTTTCGATGCTTAAATGAAATTTGCTCAAAAGCAATTCAGCTTTAGTCTGAAAGTTTTGAGGGTTCCATTTTCTTCTAAAAAAAGTTATTATCTTTATTCCCCAGTTTAGCAAAGTTTCCGTTGTTTTCGGCTTAAAGCTTATGTAATAAATGAGCAGCACAGATACAATTGAAAGTGCTAACACAAGGGCAATTAAAAAAATTACCAAAAAAGGCAATGGATAACTAACAAGAACTAATCCTAAACCAAGACTTAAAGCAACAACTGTAATTGTTATATTGAAAATTTTCTGTCCAACAACTGAAGCAGTTATCTCTCCTATGCCTTGATTCGAATCTTTGGTTAGAAAGTATGTTTTGGATATTTCTCCAGACCATCCAAGTTGTGGAACAGTTGCTTCAAAGAATAATCCAACCCAAGTGAATAAAAGAGCTTTTTGCATGCTGATTTTTACTGACAAATTGTTCAGCAAGCTACGCCAAACCAACGCAGAAAAGATCGCATACGTTGAATAGCTTAAAAAAGCTCCTGCAAAGTATGCAAGATTTGTCTTTAAAAGAGTGTCCATTACTTGAGTCGGATTAATGAAGAAGTATATGTAAACGATGAAGGCTACCAATCCTAAAATCAAGATTACTAGAATAGCGTTTATGCGAATCGGTGTTTTTTTGTTAGTCATGTAAGTTTTTTCAGCCATCGTTTAGACTCTTGGCAGTTGAACTTTTAAGGGTATACGCGAAAAATGGCTTTTTATCTTATTTGTTTGAGGCGCCTTTTGGCTTATTGAAAAAGATATTATTAAATATGTTTTTCCCATTTTAAACAAAAAAGAGAGCAAGATTTTTTCTTGCTTTACAAGTCTTGCAGTTATTCTTCCATCAGTATCAAAGTTAACGTGGACCGCACTCTGCCAATGGCTCTAACTTTTTGTGTCACCATGTCTTTGAGTCGTTCCATTGAGTCAGCTTTTATTTTGGTAATTATGTCATAAACACCATATGAAAAGTATGCTTCTTCAACGCCTTCGATTTTTTTTAAGTCATTAACAACTTCTTGTTCGGCTCCTGATTCAACATTAATTAATACAAAGGCTCTGGGCATTTTTTGTCTCCACAAAAGATACTTAGTGACCTCTTAATTAAAATTTTTCTAATAAAATTCGTTTCCTATGGTTTGCGGCTTTGTTCAGCAGCAGTTTTGTCAAAATATTAGTTCTTACCAGCCTAAATCTTGTTTTTTTTTCTGACGCAAAAACTGCACATGCAGGCATCCAAAGCTTTTGTAAGCTGTTTATATGTCAAAAGGAATCATTCCGATTTGTACATTTTTGCAGGTGAGCACACAAAAGAGTTATATGACGTAAGGTCAAAAGGAGTAGGATATTGCGGCGAACACCATGGTTAAGTATATTTTCGTAACAGGGGGCGTATTGAGTTCAGTTGGAAAGGGCATATTAACATCTTCCATCGGTAAAATGCTTCAAGCCCGAGGGCTAAAACCCACGGTTGTAAAAATTGATCCATATGTGAACGTTGATGCAGGAACCATGAATCCATATATGCATGGAGAAGTTTTCGTTACTGATGATGGTGGGGAAACCGATTTAGACTTAGGCTGGTATGAACGTTTTTTAGATTTAAGCCTCAAACAAGAAAATAACTTAACAACTGGCATGGTTTACAAGTCTGTAATTGAAAAAGAAAGACGGGGTGACTTCTTAGGTCGCTGTGTCCAAATTGTTCCTCATATAACCAACGAAATAAAAAATCGAATAAAAAGTGTTGGTAAATCATCTTGCGCTGATATAGTTTTAACCGAAGTTGGCGGAACAGTTGGAGACATTGAAGGTTTACCATTTCTAGAAGCTATACGTCAAATGCGTCTTGAGGAAGGTTACGAAAATACCCTTTATGTTCATGTAGCTTTGGTTCCAATTTTAGATGTTACAAGTGAAATGAAAACAAAGCCATTGCAGCACAGCGTTAACGAACTGCGACGCATCGGTGTTCAACCTGACACTATAGTCGCTAGGAGCCCCAAAATGATTGATGCTGAAGCCCTTCGAAAAATAGCATTGTTTGGCACTATTCCAGAAAGCGCTGTTTTCTGCTCTTTTAATGCTGATTCTGTTTATCAAGTGCCTCTTATTTTGGATAAGCAAGGTATGGGCGACTTTATCTGTCAAAGATTAGGTTATAAATGTGATTCTAAAGATTTTGGCAACTGGAAAAAATATGTGGACGCCGCTGTTAATCCAGAATACGAAGTCAAAATAGCTTTAGTTGGCAAGTATGCTGGGTTAACAGACAGTTATGTAAGTATGACCGAGGCGCTTCGGCATGGAGCTGCAGCAAACAAAGCAAAAGTTTGCATATCCTATCTTGAAGCTGAAAAATTAGAGCATGAACCTGAATGCATAAAAGACCTTGCAAATTTCGACGGCGTCTTTGTTCCCTACGGTTTTGGGCCTCGAGGAACTGAAGGCAAAATTGCTGCCACTAAGTTTGCTCGAGAAAATGACATTCCATTCTTAGGCATATGCTATGGTTTTCAACTGGCAGTTATCGAGTTTGCTCGGAACGTTTGCGGCTTAAAAGATGCAAACAGCACCGAGATAAATCCTGAATCTCCATATCCAATAATTGATCTTATGCCTGAGCAACGAGGAATAGAACTCAAAGGTGCAACAATGCGTTTGGGTGCTCACAAAATAATTTTACAAAAAGGCACAGTTGCTTACAATTTATGGGGGCAAGAAGAAATCTATGAACGCCATCGTCACCGATTCGAAGTCAACTTAGACTACTTAGAAACCCTCAAAAACAATGGATTAACTTTTACTGGCAAAAGTTCCGATGGCAGAAGAATGGAAACTCTTGAATATCCAAAGAACTACTTTTACTTTGCTTCGCAGTTTCATGGAGAATTCAAAAGCCGACCGGGTCGTCCTTCACCAGAATACTTCGGGTTCCTTCAAGCCTGCGTAAACAAGAAACTTGGAAAACCAAAAGCTTCAGTGTCTTAAGCTAATTACTAGAAAAGGCTATAATGCTTGATTTACATGAAACGGTAAGGATTGAGAAAAAATGGAAGAAAAAAGAAATTGGGATTCAAAAGGTTTTAGCAAGCAGATGAAAGAAAGTAAAGATGAACTGGGCGACTTGCGGAAAGAACTCAATTGTGTAATGGCAAAGTTTTGTTTACGTGCGCTTAGGGTTTATCAGTCGACAAGACCAGAACCGCTAAGACCCAATGAACTTGCGCTTTTGATTAGAAACGAACTTAATTTCTCTTTAGCAGATCTTACAGCGCAGCCGAACTTGGATAGTATTACGGCGCTTGTTAAGGAAGAGTGGGCTAAAGAACAAAAGCCATAGTCACTTATTTTTTTAGCTTCAAAATTTTTCCTTTTTGTTTTAGGTGCTTTCTTGATTTAGGGTTTGCTGAGGTTGATGTTGATAATTTTTTTGACATTTTATGACTTAAATTTACATTATTTTACATTTTCTTACATTTTTTGACATTTTTGGCGAAATAATGAGTTTTGCGTATTCAAGTCAGCATTAATTTGACTGTCTGTTTTAGGTTGCTTTGGTCGTTTGAGGTTTGCTTTAGTTGCAACTGGCATCTCAAATCATCTCAAAATATCGCGAAGAAATATGCTTTCTGACAGAGCAACACGATAGTGTGCATTTTTTCCATTCGCTTTAGAGCATTTTTAACTTAGGGTTTGAAATGGTTGCAGA
>DATIXS010000202.1:0-5254 GCA_035518335.1 Candidatus Acidiferrum sp. | reverse complement strand
AATAAGATCTTGGAAATAAGTCCTTTATATATTATTTCTCTTTAGTGAGATTCAAGATATCGGATTAGACATAATATCCGATAAAAAGAAAGGAGAAATAAAAATGAAAAAAATACTAACAGCATTCATAGTGCTAATCATATCTTTACCCTTAATAGCAATAGTTAGTGCTTGCGACGTACCCTCAACTCCAACCATAACTTTGTCGCCTCCACAAGGATTCGCCATGACCATGATAACAGGAACAGGATTCCACCCATTCAGAACAATAACAGTCGCCTACGACGGCGCTGTCCAACCAACAATACCAACCTCCATCCAAAGTGACGGCTCAGGTTCATTCACCGGAATCGTCACCATCCCTGATGAACTCTCAGTTGGAACCCACACAATAACAGTTACCGACTCGATCGGTTATAGCGCTTCAGCAACCTTCACAGTTGTCGACATGAAAGGCCCACAAGGCATTGCAGGACAAAACGGCAAAGACGGAGCAAATGGAATTAACGGTCTAAACGGTGCAGACTTCAACGCCACAGGAAACATAATAGTCAACAATGGCACAGACGGCTCAAATGGTTTGAGTGGACTGCCGGGATTAAATGGCATGAACGGTCAGGATTTTAATGCAACAGGAAATGTCTTGGTCTACAACGGCACAAACGGCGTAAATGGTCTTAATGGAGCAAATGGAATCAACGGAGTCAACGGTGCAAACGGAATCAATGGCAAAGACGGAGCTACAGGTCCTCAAGGACTACCAGGCACACAAGGAACCCAAGGCACCTTACAAAAAATAGTCTATGTGGACCCTCCACAAACCAGCGGCATGGACTTGCTCTTTATAGCGGTACTAGTGATTGCTCTAATCGCCTTAACAGCTACGATAACTATAGTCTATCGTAGAAATAATTGATAGAAACTGCAAGAATCAACTTCAGTTTTTTTAATATTTTTTGTTCTTTTAAGAATCAGATTTCTAAATCATGCAGATTTAAAACTCTGGGCTCAAAGAGTCGCCTAACACTTTTTTTGGGTTATTTCGATTAAAGCCTATTAACCCGACAAAAATCATAATGCTTCCAATAATTACAAAGGAAATTTCTATCATTGGAAAATAAGGGCTTTCGCCATAAAAATTCAGCAAGCTAATTATGAAGAAAAACAATCCCAAAAAGTCTAAATTTACACCAATCACCGTAAGGTACAAACGAGCTTCTCTGCTTATCTTATCCATAAATCACTATTTTTCTCCTGTCCAGATTTAAGACTTCTTATCAAATAAAATTTAGTGTAATATCGCAATATCAAGTAGGTTAAAAATAGAAGTAAAGTTATTGGATGCTGAGGGGATAGAGTCTAAAATGTTACTGCATCGATACTTGGAAAAGAAGAATACATGAAATTCGGTGAGAGAATCCGCAAAGTGAAACTTGAATCCTTCTCAGGCTTCCTTCACAGCCTGCAATTTGGTAAGCCCTCTCCAGCTTAGTATGTGACTTTCAAGAATTATGCTGTTACTTGATTGATGATTTCTTGATTGAAAGATGCCACAAGTACTTAAAAAAAGGCTTTGTGTTGGTTACGGACTTCATGATGCACATGAAAATGGGAAAGAAAATCCATCTGAAAGAGTATGAGGCTGACAGTCTATCTGAGGATTTGAACGCATTCTTTGAACGTGTGGCCAATGTACAAAGAGTCAAAGTTGAAAATTGGCAAACCTGTCGTTTCTCTTGAGTTTGATTTTTGTACGTATCTTAAATTCATAATTCATTTATTATGTCTTAATTAATTCTTTGAGTTGCAGTTGGTCTAATGCAGCGATTCAATGAAAATAATGCAGTTGTAGAAACTACTGATTTACCTATTTCGGCAGAAACAAGGAACAGTTCAAAAAACCAAGATACAATAGATTCAAAATATCGGGTGTTAGTAGAAAATTCCCTTCAAGGAATGATGATTGCTCAGGGCATTCCTCTACGTGTGGTTTATGCCAACGAGTCTATGGGGAAAATATTGGGCTATTCTCTTGCAGAGTTCACTTCTCTCTCATCATCAGAAGTTACGGCACTTGTCTATTTTGAGGACCGTACTATTTTCTTCAATCGATTCAAAGATCGGCTAGAAGGTAAACAAGCCGAAAACACATATGAGTTTCGAGCGGTTCGGAAAGACGGGTCGATAATTTGGTTGGAAGCTTATGCTACATTAATTGAGTATAACGGAAAGCCTGCTGTTCAATCCATGTTCCTAAACATCGACAAACGCAAAAAAGTTGAAGAAGCTCTAAGGAAGAGTGACGAAGAATACAGTTCCCTCTTCGCGAACATGATAGATGGTTTTGCATTTTGCCAAATGATATTTGATGCATCTGGAAAACCTGATGACTTTGTATATCTTCAAATTAATGAAGCATTTGAAAAAATAACTGGACTGGAAAAAGACAAAGTTATCGGAAAAAAAGTAACTCTTGCAATACCCGGAATTAAAGAAGCTACTCCAGAGCTTTTTGAAATCTACGGACGAGTTGCAGTCACCGGCCAAAAAGAAAAGTTCGAAATTTTCTTCAAACCCCTAAATATTTGGCTGAATGTTTCAGTTTATTCACCAAGAAAAGGCTATTTTGCAGCCATATTCGAAGACATTACTGAACGCAAGACAGCTGAAGCTTCACTGAAGGAAATTAGGGATCAGTTAGATTTGCAGGTCAAGAGAATGCCTATTGGTTGTATCGTTTGGGATAAGGACTTTAAGGTTATTTCGTTTAATCCTGCTGCAGAGAAAATTTTCGGGTATTCTGTAAAGGAAATGATTGGTAAATATCCGTACGGCACTATTTTGCCCAAAGAAGAGCAACCAATCATAGAAAAAATCTGGCGGCGGTTGCTTGAAGGCGATGAGACCGCAAATAGCGTCAATTATAACATAACCAAAGGCGGCAAATTGATACTTTGTTCATGGAGCAATACCCCACTCAAACTAGAGGACAATTCCGTAATCGGCGTATTATCGATGGTTCAAGATATAACTGAACGCAAGAAAGCCGAAGAATCAGTCAAATTTCAGGCTGATTTGCTAAATCACGTTGGGCAAGCCATCATAATGGTGGATAAAAACCAGGAGATTCGCTTTTGGAATAAAGCAGCAGAGAAACTTTATGGCTGGACCGAAGAGCAAGCCATAGGTCATAAGGTCACCGAATTGTTAGGCGGTACTTCAGCAGATGAAGCGGATGAAATAACAAAAAGATTAATTGCCGGAGAAAGCTGGTCAACTGAAATTCTGTCTAAGAACAGAGATGGCTCTGTTGTGCCGATAATTTTGAATCGAACACCAATATACAATCAAGTTGGCGAATTTCTTGGCGCTGCAAGTATTTCCACAGACATAACTTTGCAAAAAACAACAGAAGCTGACTTGACGTATTCCTTGACCTCTTTATCGAGAAGTTTGGACAAAATTCAGGAACTAAACGAAAAACTTCGAGTAATCGGCGGTTTAACAAGGCACGATGTTCGAAACAAGCTATCATCAGTGAACGGTTACACCTATTTGCTTAAAAAGAAGTACAAGGATCAATTAGAGATCACTGATGGTTTAAACAAGATAGAGCAGTCGGTTCAAGAAATTGTTAAAATTTTCGATTTTGCCAAAATATATGAACAAATTGGCGTGGAAGAACTAACTTACATCAATGTAGGGCAAAAAATAGATGAGGCAAGAGCTCTTTTTTCGGGATCAATGCCAACTCTGACAAATGAATGCCAGGGATTAACAGTGCTAGCAGATTCTTTTCTTAGGCAGATGTTTTATAATTTTATGGATAACACGAGAAAATATGGTAAAACAACTAAAACTATTAGGGTTTACTTTGAAGAAGAGAGTCAAAACCAACTAAAGCTAATTTATGAAGATGACGGGGTAGGCGTGCCTTTTGAGAACAAACAGAGTCTGTTTAAGGAGGGGTTCAGCACAGGCGGAAGCACTGGCTTTGGGCTGTTCTTGACGAAAAAAATGATAGACGTCTACGGATGGTTAATCCAAGAAGTCGGTGAACCTGGCAAAGGAGCCAAATTTGTGATAACTATTCCAAAACTAAACAAAGAAGAGATCACGAACTTTCAGATTAACCTTGATTGCGAAAGACGTGAAGCTGAAAAGATTGTGGAAAACAAGGACCATTAGCTCATCAAAAGAAGGCTAAACCTTAAGGCAACATTTAACAAATTAAGCTATTTATTAATCCTAAAGCTTCCGCTAACCCAATAATTTGAAACCCTAAAAATCCTGTTAGTGTTGATGCGAATGATTTGATGAAAAGCCTTGAGATAATATTAGTGGCAAAGTAGACTTTGTTTCATATTCCTTAAAGCATCATCTTTTTTAGACGCTGCTCCAGTGTTTGATGTTGTGTGTATGCAAGGCTACTACAAACTTTGTTCCGAAGAAATACTGTCGCGATAAAAATATGTTTTTTTCATAGAAAACAACAAGTAATTCGCTTTATTTTCAACGTAGTCATTGAACTCTTTTGTTCTCCAATTTGGAAGGCTCCTGTCAGATATCATATGTATTTTGTTGCCGGCACCAATTGTTATTTTAGAGAATGCTAAAATTTGTTATGAGGTTTGATCTTGGGTAAAATGATGATAACAACCAAAATAATTGAGATTATAACTATTGGAATTGAAACCCAGGATTCTGGATTTCTTGTGAATACGATTGTTACTTCGTAGGTATTTTTAAGAATAGATGTAAACCACACGTAAAAATTTTGAGTGTCATGAGTAAAACCCTGATATTCAGTTAACTGATTGTTAACATAAACGATTACCTTTGTTATATCGGGCAGAACTACATTTTTCGGAATGGTAACGTTACAAAATATGTTAGGCTCGTCTAATCCGTTAAAAGTTAAAGTTACATTTGTCGTGGCTGAAATCACATCCCCCTGGATCACGGCGCCAGAGACTTCCCCATAACTTATGTTCCCATAAACTGAAAGATTAGTGTCTGGTCCGTTGGTTTCCGTTGCTTGAATTAGTTGAATTTTTGGCTTTGATATGGGTGATGGTGAAGGTGTTGGTGCGGGCGTAAGTGTTGGGTTAGGTGTGTAAATCACTTTCGGGGTTGGTGTTACGATTAGAAATGGAGTTGCGGTAGGTATTGGTGAGTCTGTTGGTGTGGGGGAAGGTGTTGGGGTGGGTTCGATGGTAGGAGTTGGTGAGTTGGTAGGTGTCGGAGTTGCAGT
>DATIXS010000201.1:0-5196 GCA_035518335.1 Candidatus Acidiferrum sp. | reverse complement strand
ATTTAAAAACGAATAGAGCATTCCTCTATGCAGCAAAAGAATCGACATATAAAAAACCTAATATGTAATTACAATCAAAGATGGATCGGAGTTATCTCGCCAAAAAAAATTCTGGGTTTCCGATAAATTAAAATTCTCAATGCAAAGATAATTAAGCAATTCTTGAGGCAAGACTCATGGATCTCTCAAACATACGTATAAAAGAACATTTTGGATTAATAACTAATGACACTAACACATCGCGATTCAATTTTCTAGTTAGTCCACCAAAAAACCGGGAAAGCATCGAAAAACAGGACATAGTTTGTCTTGACCACCCGCTTTACGGTGAATCGTGCCAGATACTTGCTGAAGTAAAAGAAATGGCGAATTACGAAGAAGTCACAGGCTCAACTGTGGGAAATCGCATCGGAAAATTATTAGCCACAACTCAAATAATCGGCTACATCGATCTGAAAAATGAAGACAAGCCACTTCGCAAGTTACTTGTGCCGCCAAATCCTGGGAGTCGGATCTACGTTCCTTACGCCTCTTTTTTGGAAGATGCATTCAGTCGGGATGCACAAGGAAAAACATTTAAGCAATCTCTCAAAATTGGAAAAACAGAAATCATTGCTGCCTCCAAAGAAGCTGTCGACCAACAAATAAACTTTTACATGGACGGCTTTGAACTCACTACCAAAAATACACTTATCTCAGCATTAGACGGCCTTGGAAAAACATATACGGCCACTGTAATCGCTGAAGAGATAGCTAACAAAACTAACTATCCTATAGTAATCATTGACCCAAACAACGAATATAGCTCAATAAACTCAGCAGTAAGTCCAAGTTCAAGCCTTCCATTCAACTTCCAAACCGCTTTAATCAATTCAAACGTCGCAAAAAGTAGCCAAGACTGGATAACGAAGAAAATTAAGCAAAGTTATGTCACCATCATAACGGCAGAAAACTTCACGGTCGCAGAAAAAAACGAGTATTACACAAACATCTTAAACGCTTTAGCTAAGAGCAGGCGAGAAAAAAATGCACCGCCATTTTTGCTTGTAGTTGAGGAAGCGGAAAATGTCTCGCTTCAGGCAATGGAAGAAATTCTCGGCACTAAAAATGGCATATCTACAATGCTTGTTGCATCGCACCCTACCCTGCTTGGCGGAAAAGTTCTATCAACAATGCAAAACCAAATCATTGGAAGAACCTGTGACCCACAGGATTTAGCCTACCTAAAAAACGTGGTTGCCTTCGCAGATGAACAATTACCAAGTTTAGGAATTGGGGAATGGATAATTAACGGTTCGAATATTACTCGTCCAACAAAAATCCACGTTAGAGAACGCTATTCTAAAGGAAAATAGCGTTCTCAAAATCTTGTCATGAATTAGTAATTCATAAACGTTTTATGTAAATGACTTTGAATGTTTCTCTATAAGGGGATTCATTCGTGAGTCAAAAGAAAACAGTTTCCCGAAATATATTCTTCGTACTAGCTTCCCTTGCTATGGTAGCAATAATTGCATTAGGCGCTTCATTAATCGTTTACTCTCAGCAAAGTGGCAGTTTAAAAGATAAAAACAATCAAATCGCGCTTCTTCAGAGTCAATTAGGAACACCGAAACTTATGAGCATTGGTTTACAATACACAGATAACCGCTCAGACACAAACGCGCCCTTTCTGCGTATCACTGGCTACGTAGTTAATGTTGGAAGCACTAAAGCAAACAATTGCACAATTCAAGTTAACGCTGTCCAAAACGGAAACGTAACAGGAATAGACACAACAAAAACGATCACTTCACTTGACGCGGGAGCATACGAACCCATAGACATACAGTTTCCATACACAGGAGACGCATTAGTAGCATATACTAGTCAGCTAGCATGGACAAACTAGCTCATTTCTTTTTTCTGAGTTTCAAGAAGAACGATTTTATTTAAGAGTAAATTAGTTCTTTGCTTATGACTTACATCTTCAGTATCGAAATATTGTTTTCTAAAATCCTTCTTTGAGTCCTTCATTATTCTAACATTATTAATTTTTAAAACTAAACGTTAAGGAAATAATGGTTGAGACAAAATGCTATTATTAATCGGGTGAATATGTGCACGAAGCGGAGTTTCCTACTGTGGTCACAACCGTGAATAATGTTAGCTCTGCAAGCGGATTAGCGGGTGGAGGTAGCTGTAAAGATATTGATGATCCTGCAGGCACCAATTCGTTATGTGTAAAGTTGTAATGAACTTGGTTTGCGCTACTGCCGACATCGACCCACAACATAGTCAGCTTTACATCTTCTCCGCCTTTGTTAGTAACATTCAACTGAGTGTTGTCATTCATTAAACTCATAGAAATAGGTGTGTTCATTTTTTGGACATACATGTCGTTCATCTGTTTCGTTGCGGCATCATGCCATAAGTAAACATTTGTGAAAAAGAACATTAAGATAAGTATTAGCATTATTGTACCGATTACTTCTGCTGTGCCCTTCTGATTTCTAATCAGTTGTTTCAATTTCTTTTCGCCTATTTTATGTAGCAGTGATTGATTTATCAAAATTTGATCCTCTCATTGTAGTTATTTTAAAATCGTATTTTGTTCCAGGGGTCCAGCTTGATAACCCTTGAACGGTTACCTGTATGTGTTGGCCAACTGGTATGTTAATATTAAGGTTGTAATCGGAAGAGCCATTAGTGGCTGCTATTCCATTAACGTAAATTGTTTTCACTATAGCACCAATTTCTCCAGAATTATAAAGCCCAATTGTAACTACATTATTGTATGCACCAGTATCGCTACGAAACCAGATGTCTTCAATTGTCAGAGATTCTAGAACAGAGCTGCCCACTCCTGCCTTGTAGGTGTCAGAGTACACGACAACATAAGAAAATGCTACGCTCATGCCTACCATAGCAACCATTATCATCAGTATCGTTGAAATGACTGGTGAAATACCTTTTTTGTTTCTGTAGAGTTTTCTCATTTTTTTACACCCAACTTGGTGGGATTGAAAGAAAGAAAATCAAGTATCCCACTGTACTTAGGATTATTGCGTGTTTCAGGCCACCCGCTATTCTGCGTTCTCCAAGTTTTCCCGCCATTAACCCGCCAGTAACAGCAGAAATCAGCATGTCTTCATAAAAGAAATTCTTCAATCCGCTTATGCTGCCAACTGCGACTTGACTCCCAATCTGTGCTGCTCCTTGCATAGGCGAAAGAAAAGATCGTACAAGAAGGATTGCTGTAACAAGAAAGACAGCATAAGCTGCGTAAATTACTATTATATATGGTTTCATTTGGGCACTTGTTTCCTTATCCATATCTTTCATTTCTTCCATAAACCCCGATGTGGCAGCGAAAACCTTCTTTATAGTACCGCCTGAGCGGCTTGCTTCCAAAACCAAAGCACAAAATCTATTCACTATAGGGGAATTGATACGTTCTTTGAAGTTTGTTAGAGCATCTTCAAAGGATGTTCCCCAAGCCATTTGAATGGTGAGTTTTTTGACTTCGTCTGATAAAGGATGTCCTATCATCTTATTGTCAACAACTTTTTCTAGCGCCTTAACTAAGGTTAATCCAGTTTCTTGTGACTCTGAAACTCCGCGTACTAGAAGTGGCATTTGATCTTCGATTGCTGAAATCCAACTTTGGTTTTCATAGTCAAGTATCGCAGATGGAATTATGATTACTAGAACTGAAATTAGAAATATTTCGTTAGCATAGGTCGTTAAGTCGTTGGAATCAGCGATGAATATGGCTAAAACGATTAAGAGAATCAATAAGGTTGGAATGGCCGCTGTTAGCTGTCTTGTTTTCTTTGAAATTTGACGCATTTTGTTTACCTCGGAGGAGTCATTGAATCAACCATCAAGAGTAGAAAACATACGCCTGCAGGCGTTATCACGAAGGCTACAAGCAAAAGTAGCACCTGGGGATCAATGTTGCCAAACATAGATATGCCACCACCGCCTAGAAAGGACATTATTGAGAGCATAACCACGAGAGCTAGTGGAAGAGCAATCATAATACTAACATAGACTTCAGCCATACCGCCTAAACTTTCTAAATAACTCTTCATTGATGCAACTCTAAGTTTTTTGTACTTCTCAGACTCTTCTCGTAAATAACCAGCCAAGTCGCCACCCATATGTGAAGTAGTTATAATGCCATCGAGCAATGCACCGAATTTTCTTGAAGCTGATCGCATAGCACCACTTTTTAAAGCTGAATTAAGGTCTAAGCCTAACAATTCAATATCAGCAATTATTCTGCGAATTTCTTCTCCTACACAAAATTCGTCTCCAACATTAGCTAACGAGCGGAAAATGCGTTCTGGAGGCATCCCTGCACTAGCAAGAACAGCCATAAAGTTGGCTGTCAATGGAAGATTGGCATCTATTTTCCTTGTTCTTGACGAGATTTCAAACATAGGATACATATAACACATTCCTATCGCACCTAGAAAAACTACAAAACCAAAAAGAATAGAGATCAACAAAGAAGATAGAATAAACATTGAAAACAAAAGCCACGTAAAAATAAATGCTATTATGAAGGCAGTAACAGCTGAAACAATTGCTGAAAACACCATTAATCCCAAATAAGCTTGGAAGGTAATTCTTATGCTTGTTTTTGCTAAACTCTTTTGTAAACCGCCAAACTTGGAAGAAATACCTTGAGGTATGATATTTGATATTTGCAGAGACAAGCCGATTAATTGCTTATTCGTTTTTCAGGGCCTCCGCAAGAACTGGCTCAGGTTTTTCCAGATAGCTTCTGATCAAGTTTGAGACATCTTTGTAGCTGCGAATATTGGTTTTAACCATCCACTGTAAGACTTTGGCTCTTCGCTGTATCTCTTCGGTTGCTTGTTCAGGCGTAATACCTGTTTTATCAGCTATCTTTTCTATAATATAGCTTCTGCCGGTGAAATCAAATGTGTCTTCCGCAGGGTTCCATTTATAAACTTCGTTAGTCAAGATTTCTCCTGAACGAGGGTCTAGACCTACTAATTCGGAAGTTGCGACGGTTTTTCTTACTGGTTTGCCATTTATTTCTACTCTTTTTTGGACAAGGATAATGTCTATTCCTGCGATTAGTGTTCTTGGAATATTCATTGGGGCAGACTCTAACCTGTAGACACATGATTCAACAGATTCGGCATGAACCGTTGACATTCCAAGGTGACCAGTGCTGAC
>DATIXS010000200.1:0-5324 GCA_035518335.1 Candidatus Acidiferrum sp. | reverse complement strand
AGTGCAGGAATAATCTCAATAACAGCTGGTCTAGTTATCTCTACCTTCGTTGGAAATATCTTATCAGGATTCCTTGTTTTCACGAATTACCCATTTAAAGTAGGCGATGACGTTATGTTCAATAGTATTCCTGGCAAGATTGTGGAAATGACTGCACTTGTTATGAGAATATATACAGATATAGGAAGCGTTACCATTCCAAATAGCGCAATAGCTTCAGGCAGCGTTATCTTAACTGCCGTCAAAAAATATGAAGGACTAACCGAAATCAGATTACACTATGTTGTAGGTGATCGAGTGATCACTTCATTTATGAACGAACAAGGAACAGTTAAAGAATTGACACCATACCACACGGTTGTCCTACTTGATTCTGGAATGGAAATAACTTTCCTCAACACCAGTGTCCTCGCAGGTATGGTCCAAATTGCAAAAATAACCCAGACAGCAACTGCAAAAAAAGAGCAAGCATCACAGCATTAATTAGCAAGAACAGAATATGGTTCTTAAACTCGTAAGCTCATAACTGTTGCCCCTCTTTCAAGCACAATAGTTTCTATAGGTTTAATTCCTGTGGCGTTTCTGTTTTGCCATGTATTTTTAAGCGGCAGGGAAAAAAAACGTTTTCATCAAGTCTCAGTTGTACTTGCAATTTCTCGGGATTTAATCGTATCTATTGTTTACAGTCTTTATCGCAGTTTCGGTGGAGCAGTTGATAGTTCAACCTTGCAGTTGACTCCAAATTTGGATGTTTATTTTTGTCATTCACGGCGCAATCGCAATTTTAGTCATGACTTTAGAAGTTGTGGTTTCCGTTGTGGGCTTGTCAATGCTTAAACGGAAAGCGCCTAATAGATTGGCATGGAAAATTGGTCAAGATTCTCTTTGGCTTCTGGTGGTTTGCTTTTCTCTCGGGAGAAATAGTTTACATAGCACTTTATGTCCTGTAAAAAGAAGACTAATTTTTCTCTGCACTTATGCCTTCATCAATCCTCGAACTCCCAATTGCTTTTAGTAACGGCTAAATACTGCTTAGCCTAATTCCGTTGATGATTTAACTGTGGGAAGCAGAAAAATGGAAAAATTCTTTGATTTATTCCTGAATTTAGTTGAAGCGTCTCGCAAGCATGAACAGTATCGCGACAAAGAATGCATAAACATGATTGCGAGTGAAGGGCTCAAGTCTCCAGCTGTTAACCAGATGCTCGATTTTTCACACGACCTCGATTGTAGATATGCAGAAGGCGAAAACGACATCCAAGGGCATGTTAAAAAAAGGTATTACCAAGGCCAAAAATACATGTCCCAAATTGAGGATTTCTCAACGGACATTATGAAAAGCCTATTTAAAACTGATTGGGCAGATGTCCGACTTGTTTCGGGCACCCATGCAAACCTAGCTACGTTCAAAGGTTTATCCCTAGCATCAAAAAACAACAAAATGGTCGTAACTCCATTAAGCTGCGGCGCACATATCTCTCATGATTATACTGGCTTAGCAGGCAACGTACTAGGTTTAGAAAATATTAATCACGTTTACAACATAGACGAATTCAATATTGATCCCGATAAGTCAGCCTACGTCATACGTGCTGCAAAACCAGGAATAGTCACTTTTGGCGGTAGCCTTTTTTTATTTCCACATCCGATTAAAGAGCTTCGAGCTGTCTGCGAAGAAGTAGGAGCCTATGTAGCTTACGACGCATCACATGTTCTGGGCTTAATCGCAGGCGGAGAATTCCAAGATCCCCTACGAGAAGGCGCAGACTTCATCACCTCTTCAACCCACAAAACGTTTCCAGGACCGCAAGGCGGAGTCATAATGGGCAGCCCAAACAATCCATCCCTAGAAAAAGCAGTGAAAAAAATTCAATTCGCCATTTTCCCACTTAGCGCTTCAAGCACACATCTCGGCAGGTTACCAGCACTCAGCATTGCTGCCTTGGAGATGAAAGTTTTTGGCTCTCAGTTAGCTAAGCAAATAATAAGAAATGCCCAGACAGCTGGACAATACTTGTGCGAAAACGGGGTTAAAGTTCTCGCGGAGAAAAAAGGCTTTACTAAATCTCACCAGATCGCAGTTGATATTCGCAGCTTTGGTGGCGGCAAAAAGATTGCTCAAGACCTAGAAGACGCAAACATTATTCTCAACAAAAACCTGTTACCATACGATGATCAAAGCAGCAAAGACGATCCTTCAGGTCTAAGAATTGGCTTCCAAGACATCACTAGACGGGGCTTTGGAGAGGGCGACATTAAACACTTGTGCGACCTCATGCTTGATGTTATAAAGAACAAACGTAAACCGGTAGATGTAAAACAAGACATATTACAATTGCGGAAAGAGTTTACCGGAGTTAAATATGGCTTCCAAAACGTAGAAGAAGCACGAAATTACATAAAAAAGTCTTAAACAAACCTTTTCCCACTTTTCAAAAAATCCATAAAACTTGAACAAAAACCTTCTAAACTAAAGACTAAGCTTAAATCCTAATAAGTAAAACTCTTTGTAAAAGCTGAAGCCATTGGCAGACCTTCTATTACTTTACATAATCATAACAGCAATAGTTTTCATAGCTGTTTTTATGTTGCTCCCAAGATATGGCCCACACACTATTTCTAGACTAACGTGCCCAAGATGTAAGAAAAAATTCAACTATCATTGGGTTCCAGGAGCCAGCTTCATCTCCCTATATCGTGGAAATAATAGGCGGCTGAAATGCCCTTACTGCCACATAGTATCCACCTTTGATGTGGTATCCACAAAACTAAGTCAAGAACAGGTTCGCCTTTTGAAAAGTAAACCTTAAAACCAATGGGTAAGGTTTTCTATAAGTTTTAATATTGTTTTGCCAATCAGCTTTAAATCCAAAGCTTGATAACCACTTAAAGGAGTTGGCTTAAGTGAAGGTACTACTGAACGATGGATTAGAAAAAGAAGGATTAAAACTCTTTCAAGACGTTGGCATAGAGACAGATACACAAAAAAGAGATCAAAACAAAATGATTGCTGACATCGGTGGATTTGATGCATTAATTGTTCGAAGCGCCACCAAAGTCACAAAAGAAATTATAGAAGCAGGTGCAAAAGGAAAACTCAAAATCATCGGAAGAGCAGGAGTAGGCTATGACAACATAGATGTTGCTGCCGCCTCAGAAAACGGCATAGTTGTGAAATCTGCGCCGTATGGAAGCACCAATGCTGTGGCAGAGTTAACCATCGGATTAATGCTTGCAATTTCTAGAAACACCCCTCAAGCACATTTTTCAATAAAGAACTCAATGTGGAAAAAAGAGAAATTAAAAGGTACCGAACTCTCCTTCAAGACCTTAGGCATTTTGGGATGCGGTAGAATCGGTCAAAGACTAGCTGAAATTGCACACCGCGGCTTTGATATGGAAGTAATTGGTTATGACATTAAGCCATGTCCTGAATCGGGTATTAAATTCATGTCGAAAGAAGAAGTCATTTCAAAAGCCGATTATATTAGCCTCCACACAGGCGGAAAAGATGTGGTTATCGGCGAAAAAGAATTTCAATTAATGAAAAAGACAGCTTATCTAATTAATACGTCCAGAGGAAGCAACATTGACGAACAAGCCTTATACAAAGCGCTAAAAGAAGGCAAAATCGCGGGTGCAGCAATAGATGTTTATGTTGATGAGCCTAAAGCTGAAGGAGCTGAATTCAAAAGCAAACTAAAAGAACCAGACAACATTGTCTTAAGCAGCCACCTGGGCGCATCTACTACTGAAGCCCAAAGAGACACATCAACTGAGATTGCCCGAGTAGTTTCAAGTTATCTTTTGGGTGGTGACTTTGGCAATGCTGTGAATGCAGGAGAAAATATTGAGCTAGAAGAAAAACCTGTGCACACATTATTTATCCATCATCGAGATGTACCAGGAGTTTTCGCAAACATTGACAAAGTTTTAGCTGACAACGACATAAACATTAGAGCAAACTATTCAAGACAAATCGGAAACAGCGGCTTTGCAATTTCAGTATATGTTCTTCACAAGAAAGTAAGCTTAGAAATAATTAAGAAGCTCAAAGACATTCCAAACGTATGCAATGTCAAAGTTTAAGAAATGTCTGTTTAAACACGCTTTTAAATCAGTTTTCTTTTTAGGGTAACTATGCGGCTTGGAGTTCTTTTCTCAGGTGGCAAAGATTCAACACTTGCCCTTCATTATGCTTCAGAGAATGAAGAAGTAGTTTGCCTAATCACGCTTGTTTCTCTAAACAGAGAGAGTTACATGTTCCATACACCAAACATCAACATTACCGCGCTCCAAGCAGAAGCCTTAGGATTACCACAAATAACAAAAAATACTCATGGCGAGAAGGAAAAAGAACTTTCAGATTTGGAAGATGCAATAGCTCAAGCAACAAAAGATTACCTTATAGAGGGTGTGGTAACAGGTGCGATTGAATCGGTTTACCAAGCTGAAAGAGTCCAATTTATATGTTATAAGCTTGGACTTTGGTGTTTTAACCCTCTCTGGAAGCATGATCAGAAAGATCTCTTAGAGGAACTTATCGAAAAACAGTTTACAGTGATTATTTCAGGGATTTTTGCTTATCCTCTTGATGAAAAATGGCTTGGAAAACAAATCGACGCCAAACTTATAGATAAGCTAGTTGATCTACAGCAGAAATACGGCATAAGCCCTTCGGGAGAGGGCGGTGAAATAGAAACAAGCGTCTTGGATGCTCCATTATACAAAAACAAAATCGAAATTCTTGATTACAAAATTGAAGCAAAAGGAAATAGTGGAGTATTCGAAATTAAACAGGCTCGGCTGGTTCCAAAATGATTTTGATTGTCGACATGAATTGGAAAGAAAAATCATTAGGCTTTTACGAGTTTGTGCTACCTGTAGCTACATTGACTGGAAAACTGGATGAGTACACTGTGAAGCATTACCTAAAGGTAAACAAAGAAGAACTAAACCAGTACGATAGAGTAATTCTTTCGGGGACAGCACTCAAAGATATAGCGACCTTGTGCCAGCCAGAAAAATTTCAATGGCTTAAGGAAACAGAGAAGCCCGTGTTGGGAATTTGTGCTGGAATGGAAACCATTGGCATGGTTTACGGAATGCGTTTAGCTAAGTGCTTGGAAATAGGCATGACACAAATAACCACGATAAAAGAAAATCCGCTTGTATCTGGCAACTTCAAAGCATATTCACTTCACAGTTATTGTAACGAGTTTTCTGGTGATTTTGAAGTTTGGGCGACGTCCGCCAAATGCATACAAATAATTAAACATAAACAAAAGCCAACTTACGGTGTCTTATTTCATCCTGAAGTAAGA
>DATIXS010000199.1:0-2183 GCA_035518335.1 Candidatus Acidiferrum sp. | reverse complement strand
CTTTTGCAAGCTCTTTTGCTGCTGCTTCACTTACTCTATCCGCGCCAGCTTTTTTGCATAATCTGTGCATGGGCGCTACAGCTATTTCTAAATCGGTCATAAAGACAATCTCCGTTGCTTCTTTTTCATTTTAAAGCAATATTTAACCTTTGTTATCCTTTTTTCCTTTAAATTATCCTTGACATAAACTTGGTTGGCAAGAGAAGAAAATTATAAAAATGCTTAAATGATATTAGCGCTGAGAAAAAATGAAGCTAATAGATGCGCATGTTCACCTTTCAGATGCAGAATATGTTGGTCATATTGATGAGCTTGTAACGGATGCAAAAACTGTGGGTGTAACGGCCTTGGTTACAAATTCAATGGATTTCAAAACCTGCCAAAACGATGTTATCCTTGCTGAGAAATATCCGAACTTAGTTTATCCTGCTTTAGGTATACACCCTTGGAACGTTAATGTGCTTAAAGAAAACGAGCTTGAAGAAACAATCGAGTTTATCCAAAAACAAAAAAACAGTATTAAGGCAATTGGCGAAATTGGTTTAGACTATAAGTACGAAACAATTTGGGAAAAACAAACTATGGTTTTCGACAGAATGCTAAAGCTTGCTGAATCGCTTGAGCTTCCTGTGATTATTCATTCAAGAGGTACAACCGATAAAGTTGTTGAGATGCTTCCCTCTTATCATCTGAAGCACGTTTTGTTGCATTGGTTTAGTCATCCAATGAGTGCATTGGAAAAAGCCGTGGACAAAGGATACTTCATCACTGAAGGTCCACCAGTAACTTACTCCAATGGCATCCGTGAAGTGGTAGAGAAAGTGCCTCTGACAAACTTTTTGACAGAAACCGACGGTCCAGTAACATATTGGAAACACCCATACAACGGGCAATTAACTAAACCCTCTTTCATACATAACGTAGTGGAAGCGGTAGCTGAGATCAAGAAAATGCCGATTGATGATGTTGCTGAGCAAATTGCCAAAAACTTTGAGGATTTCTTTAACATTAAGCTGAAGTAACAGCTTTGCAAGTTCATAGTCTGGCTAAATCTGTGCAGTAAGTGATTGTCATATATTGTCAAAAAATGTATCAACCTGCAACCAATTCAAGCTCTAAACCAACAATGCAACCCAAACTACAAACAAAAGAAATTCTCAAGAAAAAATTAAAAAACCCCCAAGAGCTATCGAGATTTTCAGACCAAAGTCATATACAAGTAACACTTGATTTGCTTTTATTCACTCTGTAATCTGGGTCATAAGCCGTAAGCTTAAATTAAGCCTGTTATCTATTGAGAATTGCTCCTACGCTTTTTAAGCGACGGACAACTTAGAACATTGATGATTTCGAGGAATTGAAATTTGGGAAAAGTAAAGACTGATCAAGTTAAACGAACTGGCAAAGAGCTCATGCATAGATTTCCAACTACGTTTACAACCAGCTTTGATGAAAACAAACGTTTAGTTGATTCTTTAACTGAGGGAACTACTACGCGAGTAAGAAATCAGATAGCTGGATACATAACGCGAACCAAGGCATTAGCTCAAGCAAACAACGACCTTGACTCTGACGATGGAGACGACGAAGAAGAGTCGGATTAAAAAGCAATTTTGGAAAAGTAACTTCTATGATGGATGAGTATAGAAAGGGCTGGGCGCTAAGATATCTTCGCGAAGCAAAAGCTGAATTGGAAGCGGCGCGAAAAATACCTTATATGGCGCCTGGCTTAGTTTTAGAAGCCATAAGGAAAGCAAGAAACGCCATTTATTATAGTCTTGGCGAGCCAGCTTTCATAGAAATACTCATTCGAGAAGAGGTAAACAAAAATCCAAACACAAACGATTCAATTCTACGTTTTCTAATTGAAATTGAAAGCATCATACAGCAAATTTCACAGTTAGAAGAAGTCAACGGCGATGCAATGATGAAACAGGCAGATTCAATCGTTGACATTGCAACCGACATTGTGGAAACATTAACTGAAGAACAATTTCAAAACTTCTAAAAACTTAGAAGCGCAAAAATAATTTAAGTTAATATCAATTCTTAGATTAAAAGTGAAGAAACCAAATGACCTTGAGTATAAAATTCATTGGTGCGTTACGCCACATTTCTGGTAAAACCCTGTTATCTGTTAATTATCAGGAAGACATATCGCTAAAAGGTCTAATTGACAAACT
>DATIXS010000198.1:0-2898 GCA_035518335.1 Candidatus Acidiferrum sp. | reverse complement strand
GACGTATAGATATCCTCTAAGAATTTTTCCAATAAGCATCGTTAACTAACAAGCTGCAGACTTCTGCCCTAAGAGTACTCGAAACCCGCTTTCCCTGTCAAGTACTTGGCAGTTTCCAAAAACCTCGTTAAAAAGAGCTGGCAAGGCTTTCACTCCAATCTTTGATCGTATAACCAATTGAAAAGTGCCTTTGTCAACCAAAACTTTTGGAGCTTGAGAAATTATTGCTTTCACAGTTTCCATTCCAGCGCTAACAGGTGGATTTGAAAGAACACAATCAAAAACTAAACCTTCAACAGGCTCATACAAGTGGCCATAGAGCACTTCTGCATTTCTCACTTTGTTTAAAACAACATTTTTCTTTGCTAAACGTACAGCTCTCACATTAACATCCGTCATGATCACACGCAGTTTCGAATTAAGTGTGGCAGCAGCTATGCCAACTGCGCCGTATCCGCAGCCAATATCCAAAATACAGCCTGTCTGGGGCAAAATCATCGATTCAATCAATAAACGGGATCCGACGTCAACTCGCCTCTTCGAAAAAACACTTGAAGCAGTTAGAAACTCGAAGCTTCTGCCACATAAGCTGGTTCGAACTAAACCGAACCTTTCCAAAGACTTGGGCTCAGCCACAAAATAATGATCAGCCTTATTATTGCTGGGATTCATGTGTCTTACCGCTTTTCCAAACCTTCGGATAAGTACCTCTAAGCATCAAAACCCGCTCTAAACCAGCAACCTCACCATGTTTCAAATCCATAATCTGCTCGGATGAAACCAAAGCTTTTCCCAAAGCCACCGCTTCGCCCTTCAACGTAAAAATCGCTAAAATCGAACCCTTCACAATACCGCTCTCAACCTGACACACACCAGGAGCAGTCAAGTTTGCACCATGACATAATGCATCAACAGCGGAGTCACGAACAATAATTTTAGGAAGCAAAACCAACGCGTTCTCCATTGGGACAATAAATTTGTGCAGAATTGACTCATCTTTTTTACATTCCCATTCTCCAAACCAATAAGCCACATCGTGTAGGGTAACTTTTGTTGTGCTAGTTTCGGTAAATGATCCTGAGCGGGTTCGACGCAACTCCTGCATATGCGCTCCGACACCAAGGATTTCACCTATGTCAAAACACAGTTTCCGGATGTATGTGCCTGCTTCACAGCCGACTTTGAAGAGAACATTTCTTCCGTTTGTTTCTATGTAGTCGATGTAGTATATCCGTCTGGTTCTAAGCTGCCGTTTAACAGACGATCGCAAAGGTGGACGCTGATAAATTTCATCTTCAAACTCGCCTAAAACCTCTTTAATTTGAGGTTCTGCGGCATCCTTGTGAAGTTTCATTACGCAAACATATTCTTTGCCACTATAGAGAAACGCCTGAACAACCTTCGTAGAATCCTCAAGAGTGATAGGCAAAATACCGGTGACCTTCGGATCTAAAGTTCCTCCATGCCCAATGGCATTTACCTTCATGATTCTTTTAACCCATGCAGCAACTTCGTGACTTGTTGGTCCGGCAGGTTTGTCAAGATTTATGGTGCCATATTGAATGTATTGCATTGCTGGTCTTTCTGCGGGTAAATGCCCATATTTCGGATCAGTAGAGTCCTCTGCTTTTGTCAACATTTCACGTTTTATTTCCCATGGAGGGGTAGATCGAGCCATCTCAGTAAATTCTCTCCTGAACTAAGTGTAAGAAAAAGAAATTTGAGGTATTAAAGCTTAAACTATGCAGTTTTAACAGGTTGCGTCATTTCTTGCAGTTTACCTGCAGCCTCTAAGACTTGAGCAACTTCTTCATCTGAAGCGCCACGTTTCACTTCAACTTTGTCCTGCAGAGGCATAACATGGTTTATGTTAACTCGTCTCCGCTTGATTCCAGTCACTTTTTTTGGACCTGTTACTAAAACAAAGCTTTTATCCATAACGTCTATTACAACGCATTTTTTGCCAATCTCTCGGCCAGCCTGTTTAACGCATATTCTGCCAACTTCTATAGCGGGCATTTTTTTGTCTCCTTAAAAACAGAATACACCCATCCGTAGATATAAGCATGTCATAAATTCAGGCAATAAAATCCGCATACTGTTTCAATTACAGATAATTTCTGTTGAAAAAAATTCCAGCTGAGTCTAAACCCCACAGCAGACATATTTCTTCCTTAAGCACTCAAGCCTTTCTTTGACGTTATCTCAGAACGCTCGCAGATGCTCGCAGGCAAGTTAATGCCTCTGTGAAGCGTGTTCCTCAACTGGCAAATATAACAATACTCAAGATCGAATATAATGTTATGTTGTCACATCCAGACTACCAACAAAAATCTAGATAAGCAAAATAAATGCAAAAAACTTAAACAACACAGTGTAATGTGTTACGGTGCTGGTGCCGGGGTATCCGAGCCAGGTCTAAATAGGTGGCCAGATAAAAGAATTTACACCTAAGATATGGAGGAGGACTTAAGATCCTCTGGCGCAGGCCTTCGTGGGTTCAAGTCCCACCCCCGGCACCATTATGTTGAAAAACACTGGGAGTTATATTTTATACAATCGGATCTATGCGAAATGTTTCAAGCCAACTAGCGCTTTGAATAGTTTGCTGAAATCTAACAGAAAAGAACAAAGTGCTAAACAAGCGATTTTTTATTAAGGCTTAATGAAGCGTGCTGGGTCAGCCGACAGCTATTTAACTCTATGACAAACAAGTAATCGAATTGGTGAAAAGAAGTGAGCAAAGCTGAGAACGAGTTAAAAGAAAAAATTGAGGAGATAATTCGGCAGAAGGCAGAATCATCTGTAACAGATGAGCTTTCAGACTCAGAACACGGGTATGTAGATGCCCTGATATGGCTTAAAGAAGGCTCAATCCAGTTAACTAATGAAGGCATT
>DATIXS010000197.1:0-2134 GCA_035518335.1 Candidatus Acidiferrum sp. | reverse complement strand
ATGTGATGTTTTCCTGCCAAAGCAACCACGCGATAAGGAGTTATTTGTTTTTATCTTTAAAAAATTATGCAAAGAATCTGCGGACCTTCCTTAAAAAGGAAAAAGTTGTGGTGCCGGGGACGGGATTCGAGCCCGCGACTTCTGGGCATAGGGCGATGGCCCCTTTTGCACTCCAGATTATGAGTCTGGCGCCCTAGCCAGGCTAGGCTACCCCGGCACGGCAAAACGCCGCCGTTTTTGGTGGCTGAAATGATTTAGTTTGTTTTCCATGATTTAAACTTTTAAAGAGACACAAAAGATTTGGTTGCTACATTAACTGAATTGTAGTAGTTTGCTGTTTGTGCGGCTAAAGAAGCTTCGCTGGCTTAAATTGAACCTGGGGGGTCAAAAAAGGTCTAATTATTTACTTGGAAAACCTCTAAAAAGGTTTAGAAATGGTAAAACTCCGTGGAAACGGCTTTTAGCACGAAAAAGTTTTGAACCATTTTTCCATGAAATAAATGTAAGATTGAACCTGCATGACGTTTTTTGGCGGTGAAAGCATGTTAGCAAATGTACGTTTCTGAAATTTGATGAATTTTGGTAGCAATGGTTTTAGTGAAAGCTTGATGCGTCTGTTATCTCTGGTTGGGCTATAACTCTTTGTGCAGTTTTAGTGGAGGCAAGCATTTTCTTTTCTCTGTCTAACTTTTGACGCCTTGTAACCGTTAAAAATCCAACTTAAAAGTACCTGTATACATCATAAGAAGGGTATTTTGTTTTGCATAAAACTTATTGGATTGGAAAACGCAAGTTTATGTGGTGAGTTTGTTTGTCTTCTGATAATGAGGATTATCCTGAATGGTCAAAGAAACGGCGAAGTAAAGACCCGTTTTTCGGCGATATAGATGAAATGTTCCGTGATATGGAAAAAATGATGGATGAAGAAATGAAGAATTTCGCCGACAAAGTTCCTAAGGAATATATTAAAGAGCGTAAGCTTCCCGATGGAAGTACCGTTAAAGAGCTTGGACCATTCGTTTACGGTTACAGCATGAAAATTGGCGCTGATGGGAAACCTGAAATCCAAAAATTTGGAAACCTCAAAAAAGACCTTAAAGGAACACCACAGGTCAAGGAAGAACGCGAGCCACTTGTTGACATCGTTGAAACAGAAGGAGACGTCCACGTTGTTGTGAATTGCCAGGGGTTGAAAAAACCGACATAAAACTTCACGGCACAGACGATTCCTTAACAATTTCGGTTGATACCCCACATTACAAATATTACAAAGAAATTGAGTTGCCAGTTAAAGTTAAGATTGTCGAAGCACATTCAAGCTACAAAAACGGAGTCTTAGAAGTAGTGATTCCGAAATCCGAATCAGAAAACAAGCCTAAGGGACTGCCGATTGACATAGGCTAAAAGCTAAATTCACAGTCCAACTAATCTTTCAGTAGCGAGTGTAGAAATGAGCGGTATTTCAGAAATAGATACACTAAACCTTATTTGTCGAGAAGCAAAAACAGCGGGAAAACTATCAGGCACTGACATAACCGAACTCTACGAGCTTTTCGGGTCACGATTCACAAAAGCCCTTGATGCACTAAAAGAGAACCGAGTAAAAAAGTACATTTTCAAGCCAAGTGGAAGAGTAGTTTGGATCGTTGTGGGAAGAGAGAGAGACTACTTAATTATGCCTGAAGCTGAATTCTGCACTTGTGACGATTTCTATTTCAGAGTGCTAGATAAAAAAGTGCATATGTGCTATCACCTCTTAACTCAGAAGATCGCGCAAAACCTCACCTGGTTTGAGACTATTAATGAAAACGACGACTGCTATGATATGTTGATGAATGAGTGGAAAAAAGCTACTCCTTAAATATTAAGAGGCATAAGAATATGATAAAATGCAAGGATGAATCTCCATGGACTTAAGTGCATACTTCATAACTCTGCAATATGTCCTTATCGGGACAATTTTTATCGCTTTATCATTGATCTTCTTATATGTATACTATGGCAAAGAAGAAGAAAACGAATAGACCTTCTTTTAATCGCTAAACCTTCCCAATCTTCTGTTCATAACTAAAAATACTAGTATACTTATCACCGCAAGAATTATTCCAACCAAAATAAGCCAGGTAGCATTTGG
>DATIXS010000196.1:0-3494 GCA_035518335.1 Candidatus Acidiferrum sp. | reverse complement strand
TAAGAAGTTGGATAGGCTGCCTTTCCATTTGGGGTTGGAGTTTGCGGTGAAACCTACGGTTTGAGCAATGCCTCTCCACAGTATGGCTTTATCGTAGTCTTTGGCGTCTTGAGGCATGAATTCAAAAATTGATCGGCTAGCGATTATGACTAGTTTCTTTTTCATTCTAGATATAGCTACGTTTATTCGGTTTAGGTTTAATAGGAAGTCGCTTTCTGCACGTACGTAGTCGGGATCGCTTACTGTTGAAGAGATGATTATGAAGTCAGCTTCTCCGCCTTGATAGCGTTCGACGGTATCAACCCTTACATTTTCGCGGCCATCAAGTAGCAAATTCTTTACTACTCCTCTTTGAGCATTATGTGGAGTAACGATACCTACTCCTTCTGGACTTACTTGACGAACTAAGGTGTCGATAATTTTTGCTTCGACTACGTTTGATTGAAAACTCTCCATTTCATCATGAACAATTAAGACGAAAATATTTTCAGGGTCTAAAACAACATTCAGTCCCTTTGTAGAGGCAGTTTCAGTAGACAAGGTTTGCTTTTGGTCAGAATGAAAATCAATCCCGTCTTTGTGGTATATCCATTCTCTTAGAAACTGTGCAATTACTTGGTGGCACCGATGCGTTTCGCTTAATCTTTCGGTCGGAATATCTGCTTTATGCAGGGATTTTACATGTTCAATTCCCAGATCTTCTTGACGTAGTAAACGAAGGAAATCCATTGCTGATAGGAATGAAGCCATTTCTTCAATTGTTCTTCTGTCCTCTTTTTCCCAATTGTGCGCTTGAATAGGCGGCAACTGCCGATGGTCTCCTGCCACCAGAATCTGAGCGTTCTTGTTGACAAATGCGCCTGATAGAATCAGTTCTGGAAGACGCATCATACTCGCTTCATCAACTACTAGTAAGTCAAAGAAGCCTTCGTTCCAAGCTGGCTCTTTGCCGCCAATCTTTTTCATGAGGCCGTACAAACCGGGAGGTGTAACACATAAAACCAATGGGAAATGTCCTTTTGAATCGGGAATTATCATCTCTTGGTTTGATAGAGCATCTTTTAGTTCTGTAACTATCTTTTCATCTTCATTATAGTTGACATATTTAACGCCATCAAGGGCTTTAGATGCTGAAACATGATTATTTAGAACACGATAAATCCTGAGTTTTCCTAAATTCTTGTTGTCTTCTTTGTCGTATGATCGCCAAGTCTTAGCTAGCTTACTAACAAATTCGTGAATTGCCTTATGAGTAGGTGCAACCATTAAAACACGGCATTTGCTTACGGCTTGATGTGCAGAGATATGAGCAAGCACTGCTAACTGCAATGTTTCAGTTTTCCCTGTTCCTGGAGGACCTTGAAGCATAACAACCTGTTCATTAGCAAATACCCTATCAATGAAAAGAGTCTGTTCCGGTTTAGGTGGAAGCCTACTATGTTCCACCCAGTCTAAAAATGGTTTTGCATTTTGTTTATTTAGCGCTGAATGTTCAGATTGTTTGTTTGAGCCTGACAAAAACCCTGTTAGTAAGCTATATAGTGAGTTATCGGCTGAATAATCAAGACATTTAGCAGCTCGCTCAGAAATAATATCGTCTGCCAATTCATCTAAAATATATTTGCGTCCTACTTCAAACAGTTGCATGTGTTTGCTATTTTGAGCTTTTTCTCTATCTGTTGTAGGAAGATCATGCCACGTACTGTATCGCCTACTTTTGCCGCTCGGCCAACTTACTACTTTAAGGGTTATCTCCATTTTGCATAAATCAACTTTTTCAACAATGACACGGGCTGATTTTTCTACATGGGACGGGGACCGCTGGTTAGCTTCCTCAAATTGCCCTTGATTATTCAACTTAATTTCGGTTGCAACCATCCAATCGCCAGAGCCAGAATCGTCAGACCCCTTAACTCTGCATGCATTGACGAGGCAATCAACCTTTGGTAACCCAAGCCCATCGTAAATTAATTTTCCTGCTATGACAAAATCCCGGTCAAACTCTTCAGCACTCGTACATTCAAAAATCACAGATCTGCCGTTAGCTACCCTTTGACTTGGAAGCAAAGCGTAATGCTGATACATTTCTTGGCGTTTAGCAAAATACTCTAGATCTAAGAACTCTCGGCAACTTCTCTCAAGCGTTGAAGCTCCCAAAGTGAACTCAGGTATGTTTGGAATGTTTATTGGCTTTTTGCCTAAGCGCCGGTTGCGTATGGAAAGCGAACGTTCGATTTGTTCAAGAGCCAAACAAAGATTTGAACAAAGCAAAGTTAAATCTTCTTCGTTGATCCTTCTTGTTTTGTGTGGATAATCGCACCATAAACGTTTCTCGACCATTATTCTATCTTGGCCATCTACTTGGGTGCTGTCAAGTCTGCCTTTGACCCCCCAAACATATTCAATTGGAATTTGATTTCCAAAACGGGCCCGCGCTGGATAATATCCTTCTTTACGCCTCAAGTCATCAGAACCAAGGATAAATGACATCAAACCAGTAGCAGTGCGTGTATATGGCAACTCAAAATTAAAAAAACCGTCTCGAAAAGCCAAACGCATGTCTAAACGTGAGCCATCTTGGCGATTTACCGACCATTGATTCGGATCGAAGTAGCAACATTGTTTTAGAACTGGAAGAAGCCCCGTACTATGATAACCAACGGCTTTTCTAAGAATGATTTCATCTTGAAGAATAGAAAACATAGGCTGATCAATTGCTTGTCTAAGTCCCAAAAGATCTTGCACTGCATGAGCAGTTTTTATTGAAGAGTGACGGCGTACCGCTTCCATCAAATGATCTCGCTCTTGTCGAGTATAAAAGTAAAGATGAATTGGCGCCTCGTCTGGGCTTCCAACATCAGCAGCTATTTTTTTGATGGCTTGAGTGATTTCTGCAAAAAATGTTTCTAGGAGATTCTTTTCTTCATCTAGAGCTTCTTTTTGTTCTTTGGGTAGAGTCTGAACAATTTTTGATACAGTTATGGGCTTACCATGGCATCTTGTGCAGCTTAATCTGCCACTAATTATTGAGATGATGTTTAGTAAGTAATCCCATTGAATGTGAAAGTATACTCGAATCATCCCTTCAGGTCTGAAGGAGAGTGCCAAATTAGTACCATCTTGCGGGCCGTCCTCAGGCAAAGTTCCATATCCAGTGCCAGTCAACCAAGGCATCCATCTAACCTTATTGGCAAACTGACTATTCGGACGTATACCCGCCAGCATGAATTGAGCTCTTTGAATTAACTTGTCAAGCTTGCCTCCGATTACAGGGTCCGATGATAAAAATTGGACTTTTTTTGTGTCTAATGCAGTGATTTCCTTGAAATTGTTGGGACGCAATTCATCTTGTTTAAGGACAACTTTCAGTCTGGCGAGATCTTCCAGACAAAAAATCCCTCCTTGACTTAGCGCTTTCTGTTCTCCTCTAGTCAAATTTAAAAGTGCGATACTTTCGTTTTCAATGGCGCGGACAATACAACACTCATTATAGC
>DATIXS010000195.1:0-18172 GCA_035518335.1 Candidatus Acidiferrum sp. | reverse complement strand
GAAACCTGGGAAAATTAGTATTCGGAGGATTAGCCAAATATCAATCATTCTATCGTGTCACCGGTCAGTGCATGAGAAGCAAGGGTCTAAGCTAACAAAGTTAGGAGGGACATCTGCAATACTTTCTCCTATTGCGGTTTTTAGGAACGATGGGATGTTAGCGAATGTTGGAGTGCGTACTTTAACTCGTTCTGGCATAGATGTACCGTTGCTTTTGACGTAGTAAAATAGTTCTCCTCTTGGAGCTTCGTTTCGACTAACAGCTTCGCCAACAATAACGTTTCTGGGAACGTCAGTTCTGAAAGGTCCTTTTGGCATATGATCAAGCGCATACTGAATTATGTTAATGCTTTCTTCAACCTCATCCATACGCACATTTTGGCGTGCCCAGGTATCGCCTTCGGCATATACTATTTTCTTAAAGGGAATTTCATTGTACACTTCATATGGATCATCCTTACGTACATCGATGTCATAGCCTGAACCTCGTGCTACTGGACCAACAACGCATAGTTTTATTGCATCTTCTCTTGATAGAGTGCCAACATTTCTCATACGAGCTTTTATTGAAGGCTCATTTTCGTAAATTTGCCTGTAGAAAGGTAGCTTCTTTCTCAAGTCCTCTAATGTCGTTCTGATTTTGGGAAAATCAGTATCTTTTAAGTCACGTCTGACGCCGCCTATAGTCATGAGTGATGCGTAAACGCGGTTGCCACTCGTTAACTCGATAAGATCCATGATTGGTTCTCGGTCTCTCCAGAAATATTGGAATAGTGTTTCATAGCCAATTTCTAATCCAGCGTGACCTAGAGTTAGCAAGTGACTGTGTAATCTGTTAAGTTCCAATGCCACTACGCGCAGGTACTTGGCGCGTTCCGGAACCTCAGTTTTTAATATTTTCTCTGTCGCAGCAACAAAGCCATAAGCATGGCAAGCATTGCATATTCCGCAGATGCGCTCAACCAAATAGACATCTTGGATATAAGTTCGAGATTCTGATGCTTTCTCTATGCCCCTGTGAACATATCCTATTCTGGGTTCAACTTTTGTCACGGTTTCTCCATCGACGGTTACCGCAAATTTTTCTGGTTCCAACAATGCAGGATGCTGTGGACCAATAATGATTTTGACAAGTTTCCCAATGTCCTGAAGTTTTTCTTCAGGTGCTGGGTTTAGTTTTACTTCAGTTGCTTTGACATCTTTTCTTAATGGGTAGATGCCTTCGGGCCAATTTTCAGACAACACAAGGTGCCCTTTGAGTTCATTTCCGACAAAGATTACGCCTAAAAGGTCTGAAACCTCAAATTCATGAAATGCTGCACCTGGAATAAGGTCGACTATTGTCTGAATTTTCGGATTATCTTTTGGAACTTCGGCTCGTATTGTTACAAACGCATTTGACGTGTGAGTATGATATAATACGCCTAAGTTTGTGCCAAGATCAACTCCTGTTATTGCGGTTATGCCGGTTTTTTCGTCAGCCTCTATCATGGCTTTGAGTACCTCTCTGTGTAAGCCATTGCTGGTGTTTATGGCGGCTGTGCCAAGTTGACCGAGTTGGATTTGGACTTTATCTCCAAGTTTAGATTCTACTACACTTATAATATCGATTTTACTGTCTGACATTTGGTTTTGCCTCCTCAATTTCAGGATTAACTTTTTGTGGAGCTACAACCATTTCTGGTGGGGAAACGGCTTTTTTCGCTTCTTCCGCCGCTTTAAGAGCTTCAGCTTGTTTTTCTTGTTTTGATAGTTTTTTCGGTTTGGGCGGATTTAGGGCGTTTAGAAGTTTTACAACGCCATCTAAGATTGCTTCTGGACGGGGTGGACACCCAGGAATATATGCAGTGACTGGAATTACTTTGTCTACGCCTCCGACTACGTTGTAGTTTCCAGCGAAAACTCCCCCGCTGCATGCGCAAGCGCCAATGGCTACGACGAATTTTGGTTGTGGCATTTGGTCGTAAACTCTTTTTAATCGTTCAGCACATTGTTGAGTAACACAACCGGTAACTAGCAGAACATCTGCGTGTCTCGGTGATGGCTCAAGCTTTACGCCGAAGCGTTCAACGTCGTATTTTGGTGTTAATAAAGCAACGATTTCTATGTCGCATCCGTTACAGGCGCCTGAGTTAAAATGTAAAACCCACGGCGACTTCACTCGTGCCCATGTAACTGTATTTGTCATTTATTCTTTGCCTCCTTCTAAAAGAACCAAACCTGCAGCAAGAATTATGCCAAGATAAAGAATCAAGAAAAACGGGTTTGAGTTTGTTAAAGCAGCAAAAGCGACCACTAATACGGCCGAGTCAAAGATTACAAAGTAAATCAAGTATTTGTACAAAGATACGTTGATCTTTATGTTTGGGAAAGCGGCTTTTTCTCCGCAGGCGTATGACCCCTGCTCGTTTTCACTTATGGTAGTTTTGGGCGCTGACCGTTTGCCTATAACATAAATTGCATATGTTGAAATGAAAATTAATATAAATGCTATGAGGGCATCAATAAGAATTTCAAAAGCCAATCGGCATCTCTCCATTAATGTCTGCACATTTTGTCATTAAAGCGTCCCCAAAGGTAGAGTCATTTTTGCAATTGTTATATCCAGAAGCGTTGCCATGAACGCATATAAGTTTATCTGCACTTAGGCTGCGCAAACGTGCAGTACCAAATATATCATGCAGATCGCCGTCTAGCTGAAAATAAATCTCAGCAAAGTTATTGCAGGAAATGCTCTCCCGTGCAGCTTCTTCTCCCATACTACCCCGAGCTAGTTTCCAATAAAGCCATACTCTTAGATTTAAATATTAAGAACAAAAAAAATGCAAATTCCATGGTTAAGTTGTAAATTAGCGGTAAATTCGAAAGTTAGATTGCTTAGCATAAACCAAGATAGAATACTCAACAGAAGCCTTTATCAGTTATAAAACTGAATTTTAATTGGTGAAGTTTTGGGAGAAAAACACAGGATAATGAAAAAAACTTTTAAAACCCAAATGTTTGTTGATGGAAAAGAGTTGCCTTTAAATAATTTTGTTCAAGAAACAATAGGCAATATTATGGCTGGTTTTTCTAAGTCTCTAAAAGGGTTGGATTCTGACTCTGAATTAATAGAAGTGAAAATTAAGCGGTTAGATAAACCGCTTGAAGTAGACGCGCATATTTACCCTTAGCTCACCACTTTTCTAAATTGATATAACGTTGCACTCATTGTTATTAATGCAACTAGCCCTATGACTCCCCAGGCAGGTAGTATGGTGCCCCAATCGTATCCAGTAATCATAAAGGCTCTGCTAGCGTTTACAGCGTAACTCACAGGGTTAAACATCGACACAGTTCCCACCCAAGATGGCAGGAAACTAATCGGAAACAACGCTGGGCTCAAGAACAGCAGCGGAAAAGTAATAACTCCGCCTATAGCAAAAACTGTCTCAGAACTTCTTGTCTTCATTCCTAACGCTAAAGAAATTCCTGACCAAGCAAGACCAAAGAATGCAAGCGTAAAGAAGATACCTAAAATTCCAAGAACCCCAGTTTTAACGTAGGCACCCAATGCATAAGCTAGGACGAGAATTATAGCTGTTTGGACAACAACTCTGAAAGCATCGCTGCTTAGCCTACCGAGTAAAATCGCGGGGCGACTAACAGGTGTTACAAGCATTTTCTGAAGGAAACCAGAGTCGATGTCAGCAACTATAGAGTTTCCTGATTGCAATGCACTTCCAAAAGCGTTTTGCATCAAAATTCCTGCAGCGGCGAACTCCAGATAGCTTACCCCTGCAGGTAGAACTCCTGGAAAATTGCCCAGTCTGCCTAGTAATTGCGTGAACAGTAAAAGAAACAAAAGGGGTTGGAAAAGCGAAAAGAAAAGCAAGATAGGAGTTCGAACAAGTTTTGTCATGTACCTAATGAATATGTAACGAGTATCAGAAAGTAAAGTCATTTCTTAACGCCTTCCTCCAAACATTCTACTGGGCGCTCTAACAAGTTCTTCAGTACGGATTCTTTTGCCCGTATGCTTTAGAAAAACGTCATCCAACGAAGGCGAAGAAAACGTTACTGACGAAATTCGAATGTCACTGCTGTCTAAAGCCCGAACAATATCAGCTATTAGCAGACCAGCGCTTTTGGCGTAGACAGTTAAACACTCCTCAGAATCCATTATTTCAGTAACACCCGTCATCGACTTGATTAGTTCTTTTGCTTTAACATTGTCTTTCTTGCAGTTTTCAAGCGAAACTCTAATTGAGTCTGCGCCAATTCCTTGCTTTAGCTCCAGTGGAGAACCGCTTGCAACAATTTTTCCGACATCAATAATTGAAAGTCTTTTGCACAACTTATCCGCTTCTTCCAAATATTGGGTAGTTAGGAAAATGGTTATTCCTTCTTCTTTGTTTAATTTCTCCAAATAACTCCAGATTGCTGAGCGTGATTGTGGATCCAAACCAGTTGTCGGCTCATCAAGAAACAGAAGTTTAGGTTTGTGTACCAAGGCGGTGGCCAGGTCAAGCCGTTTTTTCATACCGCCAGAGTAGTTTCTTGCGCGTTTTTCGGAAGCATCTTGAAGACCAACTAGAACCAGAAGTTCTTCAACTCGTTTCTTTATGTCTTCCCCGCTCATCTGATGGAAATGTCCTTGAAGAATAATATTTTCTCTTCCAGTGAGATCCCCGTCGACGGTTGTTTCTTGGCTTTGAACACCGATGATCTTGCGAATATCGGCCGCTTGTTTATCAACATCATATCCAGCAATAGTAGCAGTGCCAGATGTTTTTTTGAGCAATGTTGTTAAAATCTTGATAGTGGTGCTTTTTCCTGCGCCATTAGGTCCTAGAAAACCGAAAAATTCCCCTTCCCCTACATTAAAAGTAATGTCGTCAACTGCTTTGGTTCCATCAGAATAGACTTCAACAAGATTCTTTACAGTAATAATGTCCGTCATAAGCTTTCTATTAGCTAATTTTATATTTAGTAAAATAACCCTATGTGACTGCTAGCTAGCTACAACACCAAGAAAGCGAAAAGATGATGTTAGATGACCCTCTTAATATTCTAATTTTCATCTTGAGCAGATTAAATAAAAATGTAAAATAATGTAAAAAAAGTATCAACCTGCAATTCTGAAGAGATGAGAAAAACCTAACTCAGATGTAGTAAGACTAGCTAAGTTATGTGCTTTGGGCCTTCAATAACAAATTATTAAAGTAAGTTAGCCTGTAAGTGCCATTCTGGAATTGGCGATGACTGCTAAGCTCACGTTTTATGGCGGAGTAGATGAAATAGGCGGCAACAAAATCTTGCTCCAAACTGAGGATGGATCGGTTCTTCTAGATTTTGGCCGCAGAATGGAGGAATATGGCAAGTTCTTCTCAGAATTTCTAGTCGCACGTTCCAAAAATGCCCTTCGCGACTTGCTTAGGCTTGGCATTTTGCCCAAAATTGACGGCATCTACACGCCATATCTTGCAGATATGACAATATTGTTTGAAAACGATCAAGTTAGAGAAAAGCTTCCATTAAGTCAGGCATTGGATTACTGGAAAACCACAGATGTTTGTCCATGTAATTCAGAAAACCCGGCGGTTGATGGTGTTTTTGTTACTCACGCCCATTTTGATCACATTCAAGATGTTAGTTTTCTTGATCCTTGCATTCCGGTTTTCTGCACTGATAAAACGAAGGTTTTGGCCAAGGCAATGACTGATGTTTCAGTTTCTGGAGTTGATGACCAATATTACAAAGTGGCTAAAGCTGTTGCGATTAAACCCAAGGAGCAAAGTTTTAAGACGCTGTGTTCTGGCGAGTATGCTTGCTGTGATGAAAAAGAAACTGAGCATCCGATTGTTTATGATTCAAAAACCAAATTCTACTTTACGTATGACATTGCACCAAAGTACAGGATATTTAACACGGCTAGTGAAGGAAAAATTAAGGGTATTATGTACAAATTGATTCCAGTTGGTCATTCAGTTCCAGGCGCTTGTTCTGTGCTACTTACTCTTCCAAATGGAAAACGCGTATTGTATACCGGGGACGTAAGGTTTCATGGTGTCGGCGAGGTTTCGATCGATGATTATGTTGGTATGATTGGTGTTTCAGTCGATATTTTAATTACGGAAGGAACCAGAATCGACAGTACTAATGTCTTGACGGAAGAAGAAATCGGCAAAGACATAAGTGCTGATATTAAGCGTAACAAAGGTTTGGTGTTGATTAACTTTGGCTGGAAAGATTTGACCCGATTTAAAACTGTCTATTTGGCAGCAAAAGAAAACGGACGTACTCTGGTTATTTCACCTAAGCTGGCATATCTTCTTTATGAAATGGCCTACAATTTTCCTCATGAATATCCCGATCCAAGGTCTGTTGAAAACCTTAAAGTTTATTTGAAACGGGAAGGTGACCTGCTTTATTCAAAAGCTGATTATGATAAGTACAAGATGGGTTACCTTCATTTTCACGGAAGAAACATTGCACAAGACGACCTAAATATCATTCGCGTTGCTGAAAGGTTAGGCATCGGTGGCAAACCAGATAACCCAAAAAACCCATTACCAAAATCTTGCACTAATGAAGCCTACGATTACAAAGAACTATATCAATTGGCCACTCACCATTTAGAAAATGGGGTCAGAGCGTATCAGATTCGCAAAAACCCTGCAAAGTACGTATTAATGTTTACCTATTGGGATTCTAATGAGCTTTTCGACTTAATTCCCCTTAACAGTGAACATAAAACTCGCTATATTTCTGCTTCAACCGAGCCGTTCAATGAAGAGATGGAAATCGACGAAACAAAAATGATCAATTGGCTTGATTTCTTCAATATTTCTTATGACTATCAGACTAACAAAGGCCAGAAAATCTTTATCCGCCGACATGTTTCAGGACACGCATCACAGAGTGAACTTAAAGAACTGATAGAAAAAATCAATCCCAAGACAATAATTCCAATCCACACCACCAAACCTGAGCTGTTTAAAAAAATATTTGCAGGAAAGCTCGTCTTGCCTATATATGGTCTATCAATCGAAATGTAGAAAACGCTGAGTTTTTTTCCTTTTTTATTTCCTGAAAAATTTTTGTTTCTATGAGCGTCCGGTATTTCTCGTTACCTTGTTTTGCGGTGACTTAAGAGTTAACTCCATGCCTAATATTTCCGTTTCACCCAAGAGGAACGCAAACAGTTTGAATGGACAAGGAGTTTTAACAGTGCGGTAACCGGGATTTGAACCCGGGTCCTAGACTTGGCAAGCCTATGTACTAACCAAGCTGTACTATTACCGCGTTTAACGCGCAACGCAACAATCTAAAAACTGCCTAATAAACTATATTTCTTACTCTGGGACTTTTCTGTACTTGTGATAAAAAAAACTCGGCAGTTCAGCAGTATACCATTTCAAATACGCAAATTCTCCATGGAAATTGAACCTGAAAGTTCATTTTTCACGTTTTTTTGTAGTGAAATAAGGCTGAGTTGGGCCTGTAAATGGAATCGGGTTAAAGACCGCGTTGATGGCTTTGGAAGTTGTGAACCTTTTGTATGGAAAACCGGTAGCAAGTTGAACTTTTCGCATGTTGAGGGAGGACGATTTTGAAACATGATTCTTAACAGTTTAAGATTTTCGTTGAAGGAGCGGTGTTGTGGCAAAAAACCATAAGTCGTCGTTCTGGGGTTTCGTTTTATGTGAACGAGGAATGTTTGACGCTTCCTTCCCTTTGGCCATAAAGGGCAAAAATGGATCTCTATAGCTTATGCCTATCTTGCAAACAACCGAAATAGTTTCATCGGCATTAACAGAAGCGCGTTGCAGCACTAACGAATTAGTTTATCTGTTCTTTAGAAGTGCCGTCACCGAAAGTGATAGTAAAGTTAAATGAATTTCCAGTCTTCATTGCCGTTTGAATATTCTGTATTCTTTGTTCCATAGTTGGATGAGTATGAGGCATCAATTTAGAGAGCCAACTTATTTTTTGTGGACCAAGCCTCGATAGGGCAGATATCGTGGCGGCTCCATTAACGAACTCGACGGCACTTAGGTCAGATTCAGTTTCTTGTTTTCTAAACCATTTAGCGTTAACATAATACGAACCAAACAAAAAGAAAAAGAAAGACAGAACCACTGCCGATTCAATGAACAGAAATGAGTAAGATTTAATAAAAAACAGGTAACCCATTACGACAGCAAGCACTGCAGCAGGAAGAACCGTTCGTGGTAACCTCTTAGCGATATGCTTTTTTGCTATGTGATTAAATTCGTGGGCGCCAACAGCAAGAACCTCATCAGGCGAAAGCATTTGATAATAATTGGAGTTAAAGACAAGTGCGTCAGAGTAGGCTAAGCAAGGAATGGGAAGAATACTCGATTTATAGTAACGGTGGAATCTATCTTCTTTGAGGATTGAAGTTGCTTTCATACTCTCCGCTAATGTGTCAAGTGATTGCATTTCAAATGGATGTGCTCTAAGCAGCCGCACCATAATGGAGCTAATCAATCCCATTTTCCATCATCCAAACGATTTATGGTTACAATATACAAGTTTGACTTTTAAGAGCGTGCGTGTATCGCCCGCGCTTGCTCAACGATTAATGATTTCTGCAATTGCGTTATGGCTCTCTTTCCACATTGCTGTTACTTCTTCTTTGCCAATAATAAAAAAGCGCGAAGGCTGGACAGAAAATTGCCGCAAGAGAAATATTAAAATGGCATAATGAGTTGGTTGTTGTATGCGTTTTTCCAAGCTCTAAAAGATGGGCTTGCATCGGTGAATTTCTAAATTGACAAACGAGTCAACGGCGAACCCGAAAACATTAGACAATCAATCTAGTAAAGATCTCAAAAGGCAGCTTTCATTCCGCGACGCCTTTTTCCTCTCGTTCGGAGGGCAATCACCACTTTTGAGCTTGTTGACCTACGGAGCAGTGGCGTTAAGTTTAGGAGGATACTTCGCTCCAATAATTATCCTAATTGGGGCAGCGGTTGTACTCGTTAATGGGTTGGTCGTTCAAAGACTTTCAAAGCGCTTTACATCTTTTGGAGGATATTACACTTATGCGATCCATTTGCTGTCAGAACGTTTAGGATTCCAGACTGGCTGGATGTATCTCTATTTTTCTATTCTTTTCGGATCAGCCTATGTTATAGGTGCGGTATATGTCATCAACTACGTGGCCGGAATATCGCCAGTAATTGTTGCTCTCGCAATTACGATTCCGGCATTTATTTTTCTAATTTTCGGAATAAAACCTTCAGCGGCATATGCTGTAATGGCAGGTTTAGTTGAGATAATTGTCTTGTTGGGATTCTTTTTGTTTTCCGTTTACTTTTCACACAACTCATTTTACTCACCAATATCTTTTCCAGGAGCTACCAATTTATCAGCGGGACAACTGGCTCTGGCTGTGGTTTTTGCAATGGGCATACCCTTGGGATACAGTGCTATCGCTCCCATCTCGGGAGAAGTAATCAACGCTGAAAAAGTTGTGGGCAGAACAATGATATCTGTCATAATCATTGGCGGTTCCCTTGCTGCAATTTTCATTTATGGACTCATTAATCTGCTTGTGTCAAACGGCGTCAATATTTACAGCGCTTCGTCCGGAAGTGGTCTTATAGTTATCAATTTGGTGAGCAAATACTTTGGAGGTTTTGGCAAATACTTTGTCTTGATACTAGCTGTAGCTGCAATAAACGATGGAGTTCTAGCAGTACTATCCCTCTCTGCAGCGGCTTCGCGAACGATATTCAAAATGAGCTTAGATCATGCTCTCCCAAGCTTCTTCTCCAAACAACACAATGGACAACCAATCACGGCGAACTTTTCAGCGGGAATGGCGTCTCTTCTAATTTCAACTTTACTATTAATACCATTTCAACCCTCTGTTGCATTTATTGCTCTTGGAACCACATCGATATTTGGAGAACTATTCATTCACTTGGCTGCCAACTTTTCCCTCTTGAGAGTTAGCGTAAGGAGAGTGAGGAGAAAACTGTTTGGCGGTTTTAGTTCCGTTCGAACAATACTTTATCCATTTGGAGAAATCACCCTTGCCCTTTCAGCAGTCATAATAACTGCATTTGTTCTTGTTTTCTCAATGCTTTCTGCCGTGCTACTCTATGTTTCCTTTTTCCTCGGATGGATAGTTATTGGTTACCTTCTTTCAGACGTAAAGGAAATTGCATTTCAGATTCCGGCAACCCGAGCAAAGGGCACGAAACCGGCAAGTAAAGGTTGGCAGAGGATAAGCAGCTTGACTGCAATTGAAATAGGTACTGAGTTGCCAGACGTAGTGGTGAAGTCAGATGACCCGCTCAAGCTCGTTTTAGAAAAATGTCTTGATCTAGACGCTTCGGCTGCCATAGTCATTGATAAGAACGCAATGCCAGCGGGTACAATATTTCTTCGAGACATCATAGCGTTAAGTGAAGAGGAGCTAAATACGTGCGTTGCGAGTGATTATGCTTCAACTCAGGTTGCAACCGTAGCAGGGAACGAATTAGTTTTGAACCTAGCTGAAGTTTTTAGACAAACCTGTTTGCCTATACTTGCAATTGTGGATAAAAACGGAAAACTAACTGGAACGATTAGGGAAAGAGAAATTATTAGAAAATTAGCTTCAGTTCAAGAGACTTATCTCCTTGACAAGCCAAAATAGAAAATTCTCCGATATTATCGGGGGCTGGTTTGTCATCAAAAACGGTCTCTGATATTTGCTTGTCTCACAAACAGCCTTGCAGCCAAATCTCGATCAAAATTATCGATATTTCTAATAAATCAAATCTTTTCAACGAAGCGTCTCTATGATGTTTTTCTTCGAGGAATAATCAACAAATTAGATCGTAAAACAAGAGAAGAACAATCTTTAACTCTTCAAACAAATAACTATTTTAGAAATACTGTTAAATGGCTAGAACAGGTGAGAAGTTGTATGTCAGAGGGTAAAATTGAGCAATTAATTAAACAAAAAAGAGCTTTCTTGAAAGCATCTGTGAAAGATTATTCTGCTGGCGGAAACGATATGCTTGATGATGTTGAAGCATTGCTTTTAGAGGCAAAAGCAGAAATTAAGAATAGTTTGGAGCTTGCAAGTTGTTTGAAGGAAGAATCTGAAACTGCTTGGCGTAAAGAATGCCTTTCATCATTTGAGCAATGGCTAGAAAAGTGGTTTGGCAAAAACTAAATTTTATACTTTCTTTTTCCTTTCCAATTTTTGAAAACATTTTTTATATGAGGTAAATTCTAGTTTCCGCATAATTGTTTTCTTATACTTGAAGCACACAGTTCTAGAAAGTGAAGACTTGAAAGCAGACTTAGAATGTTATCGCAACAAAAAGATGCATTTTTGTCTTAAGAACTAATTATTGTCTGAGGTACTTCTGAATTAAAATCCAAACGTAAAAGATTATGCCTACATTTGTTATTTCGACAACCATACAGAAGCAAGTTAGGGTTGTTATAATTAGCTGTCAATACCTCACTTGTTGATTTGCAGCTTTCACATCGTTCTGCTCTGACTTGATCATTAAAGACATGGCCTTTGACAAGCAAGACTTTCCAAGATTTCTCCTTTACAGGAATTAACATAAAAAACTACTTCCTATCTTATTCAAAATTGCAGATTTTTGTCTGTTTTTGCCTGGTAGATGATAGTAATTGTTGTTTAAATTGGTTTGTGACTGTGAAATAACAACAACTCTTTTCGAAATGATAGTATGATTTGCTATCAATTTCCAAAAAAATATTTTACAACTAATTTGTAGTTTTTTACAAACTTGCACGGCAAAATGGAATACTAACAGAACGAAATCGATAGCCAAGAAATCAACTGCAACTTTTATGCTACTTATTAGCAATAGAATTAAATATTTTTCTAAATTACAACTCACTTATGTGTCTCTTTTTATCCGCACTTATGTTTAATAATTTTTATTGATTATCAGTATCAAGTGTAACTCAGTAGATAGCCAGCGTTCCCAAGAAAAATTATGAAAATGCTAAAACTCGAGCAAATGAGGCAGAAAAAGAAATACAAAGTTTAGAGAAGTTTTTATTTTTAGGTATTAATTTGGGATTCATAGGTTGCTTTCATAAGTTAGTTAAATAGAGTTTGCTATTTGTCTGCTATAGAACATTTGGGAGGAAAGTAATTGAAACAAATTGCAGATAGAGATAGAAAAGAACTAGAAGCTAAATTAGAAAGTGTCTTCCAAACAGAAATCAACGGATTAACGACAGAATTGCGTGAAATATTGCTAGATGACATGGTTACAGCATTCGAAAATAGATTAAATGTGTTAAACAAAGCAACCGAAAAACATGACAACTAGTAAGATAACATGGACTCAATACTGATTATTAATACATAAATGATTTATATTAAAAACTTGAATAATGGCAAAAAAGAGGAGTCGTATAAAGTGCGCCGTTCAAAACTGGAAATGTACGTTGATATCCTAACGGTTCTAGCCCACAGAGGACCGCTAAAGCTAACGCATGTAATGTACAAAGCAAACGTTAACTGCAGCGTCCTAAAAGAATACCTTGATTTCCTTATAAAACAAGGTTTGGTTGAGGAGCGGACTGTTGGAAAACGACGAGTTGTCTACGCTGTTACCCAACGCGGAATAACTGTTCTAAAATACTTTAAGGAATTAAGACAAGTCTTACCTATAGTAGAGGAAGCACGTAACCAAGCAATGATTCCCTACTAAACCCCTTTTCCTATCTTTTGAATAATATTAGATAATATTTTTGAGTTGCGTGCATTTTAGGGAATATGGGTCTATATATTTTTTAATGTTTTCAAATCAGTATTTTTGTATCGTAATACTTAATAAACACATCTAGGAAATACGTCTGTACACAGGCGAAACAACTCGGGGGTAGCTGAAATTAAAGACCAAATATTAACTAAAAGACCTTTGAATATACTTGAAAAAATTGAGGAAAGCCTCGAGAGATTAAATGACAAAATTGAGGTCATGATTGAAATTCAAAAGAATGGTAACGAAAATCATAAGTCAACCTCAGCGCTACCGGAAGCTTCACTAGATGTTATGACGCTTCTTTCCATGCCTGATCATTTGAGAAAAACAGCAATGTCAATATGTAGGTGTAGCCGAGCAACTGCTGAGGAAATAGCCGGACAAACAAGAAGAGCAAGAGCCGTAGAAAGCGCATATCTAAACCAGCTAGTAATTATGGGTTACCTCAAAAAAGAGCGGAAGGGAAGAAAAGCCTATTTTTACATAGATAAGGAAACACAAGGGTGAGAATATGAGTAAAATAATTGCCGTACATTCTTACAAAGGCGGAACAGGGAAAACCCTCTTATCAGTTAATTTAGCTGCTACCTTCGCAAAAAACGGGAAAAAAGTCTGCCTTTTTGATCTTGACTTCCGAGCACCAAGTTTGTTTGCTATATTAAAAGCAGAAAACTCAGAATACTGGTTCAACGATTACCTAAACAACACAGTTGATATAGACAAGGTTCTAGTAAATTTAAGTGACAGAGTACCGGGAAATGGGAAGTTCTTTGCTGGTTTAGCAAATCCTGCAACTGAAGCAATTAGAGATATGTCCTCAAAGGATCGAAAATGGGAAATGCGCGCTTTAGGCAGACTGTTGGCACTAAGGGAATCTTTGCTTATTGATCAAAGTTTTGATTATATATTTCTCGACACAAGTCCTGGATTACAGTATTCATCTATTAATGCAATTGTAGCTGCCGACTTCGTCGTCGTAGCAACAACGGGAGACAGATCAGACGTAGACGGAACAAAACGCATGTTAAAAGAACTATATAGCTTATTTGAGAAGAAAACTGGCCTAGTCCTAAATAAAGTGCTTGATGCAACAGCAACAGCCAAGAAATCTGAAATGAGCAACAAAGTCAAAATGAATTATCAAGTGCCGATGCTGGGAATTGTACCCTGTTTCTGCGAAATTTTAAGAGCTGAAGGCAATCTGATTTTCGTTCAGGATAAAGCAGAACATCCATTTACAAAAATACTGGCGGAAATGGCAAGAAAAATAGAAAGTAACGAGGTAAACTAAACAGCTTTTTTCCATTTTCCTACTTTAGTAGTACACCAAATTATTCTATTAAAAATCGATATTTTGTGAAATCTTTGTTACGTTTTTGGTAAAGTCAGAACTTACTTAGAACGAACAAAATCACTTGGTCCGCCAAATTCTCTGTCCATGCCAATTCCTATGTAATCGCCTAATCTTCTAAATCCCATGAACCCACTGACGGACAAGTTGCCACTATAAGTTCCATTTACAGACGAGAGCATAGGCTGCACAACAAATGCATCCGTAGTATTTGTATCAGGCTTTGGCAATTGATAGAGCAACAAAAATTATTGAACCCGCAATACTAGCTGCAATAATAAGTGAAAGTAAAGCTAAAACTTTTTTTTATCCATACCTTGGTATTCCACCTCCTCGTTTATCAAAAAATGGGTAGACAAAAAATTAAACGATTTTTCAAGATTACACTAAAATTATGCTAAATTTGAGCCTGAAACTATCAACACTTATGGTTTTGAAGAACACATTTATTACTTGACAAAGATTAAAAGTGACAAAGAATCTCTGCCAATACGGAGCCCGATAAATGTCTTCAAATACCCGTTCATTAAAATACTTGCTTGGATGGTTAATCGCAGGTACCCGTGGCGGGCCAACTCGTGCAAAAATTCTTGAAGCGTTAAAAGAGACTCCACAAAACGCAAATCAATTAGCAACTTTGCTTAAAATGGACTACAAAACAATGCGGCATCATCTTGAAGTTCTTGAAAAGAACAAGATAATTACATCTATTGGAGAAAGGTATGGTGCAACTTACTTTCTTTCGCAGACAATGGAAGAGAATTATGGTATGTTTGAAGAGATTATGAAGAAAATCGGGAAAAAGTAGAAAAAGGGGTAAGAGAAGATGGTGAAACAAATGGACAAAAGACTAAAAGTCGGCATAATTTTTGGTATTTTGATAGTTGTAGCTATTCTTGCGACTATTTGGGTATTTATTGAAAGCAGACCACATTTTCCATTTCCGACAAGAGGTGTCCCCCTTAATTCTCTTCCAGGAGATCTTGAATTTTTTTATGCTGGATACACAATACTCTCATCCATCAATATTGCGCTCTTAATCGTTTTAACTTTGATTTACATAGATGTCTACCGTAAAACTCATTCATATTTCTCATTAGGTCTTGTAATTTTCGCGTTGGCTTTTCTAATGAAAGACTTAACCTCTAATCCATTCATAATTTCATTTTTCAGATTTAGAGCATATGGACTTGGACCTTTTGAGTTTCTGCCAGGTCTGTTTGAATTCTTTGCATTATCTGTATTGCTGTATTTAAGTGTAAGATACTAGAGAAGCTACGAAGACAAAAACTTCAGAGCTATTTGGACAAAAATTAAATTTATCTATAAACAATTTTGACTAATTGACTCTCTGTTTATCGTGTGGTAAACAAAGGTTTCAAAATATCAATAAAAATAATAAGATTAGACAAAACACGGTGAAGCAAAAATAAAAAGGCTCATAAAGAATGAGAAAATTATCTCGGTAATTTTAATAGCTGTGGCGTTAAATGCATTTACCTTTTGCCTTGCTTTTCCAGAAACGTCTAAGCCAGAATCGGGTCCTTTGGCAAGAGATTTCTCGGCTTACTATATTGGAGAATGGCGTCTGTTCCATAATCCAAATACAATCTACTATGGTGGTGCTTTACCGGGAGATTACCAAATTTTACCCGCACCGCAAACGTTCAAGTATGATCCTTCCTTCTTGATTTTTTTTTCGCCATTTCTATTATTAAGTTATCAGAATGCACTCACAGTTTTCGACATAATCCAATTTGCTTTGGTTCCAGTGCTAGCTTTCTTTGTTTACAGAATAGTCAAAGATAAAGACTTAGTTTTTGCTGCTACCGCAGCTTTCATTATCTTAATTGAACCGTTACCGACTCCTCCCTTAAATCAAGCTGCCCTTAATCTACTTCATTATCGATTCTTTAGCCTGAATGCTCAGTCGTTCTCTCCTGCTTACTATGTTGGTTATTCCCTGGCAAATGCCCATATATTACAAACCGCTCTATTGGTAGGTGCTTTATACTTTGGGTTTACCAAAAAACCGTGGTTATCTGCCTTACTATTTGCGTTCAGTATATCTGATCCTAGGGCTTCACTTCTCGCTATTCCGCTACTCTTATGGTATAACAGAAAACAGTTGCTTTCATTTATTATAAGTGCCGTCTCATTTGTCGCTATCACAAATGTGCCCTTTTTCTTCTACCACGACATAGGACTTACGTTTTTGCGAAGTGAAACGAGCAGCAAAATTGTCTCTCAGATGTACCCCTACGATTGGATTCCAATATATGCAGTTATTGCATTAAGCATAATTGAGATAATCAATGCTGCCCCAGAGACAAAACTAAGTTTGTCGCTAAAAAGAAGAACACAAACATTATTATCAAGAAAATAGTTCAAAGAGTTCTTGAGTTTTTCGGAAACTTAATATAAATTAGCTGACTATTCCTTTCGGATTACTTCGAATTTTCTTGGGTTCCCTTTTAACAAGCCTATTAGATGAGTGATAAAGTTTAGAGCGACGGTCGGGTAACTTGCTGCAGTACCTGCGAGTGCATGTTTCCAACCCATACATACGCCAATGGTATAGGCTCTTGTTGCAAGCCAAACTCCTAAACTGATAAATGTTAACGGCAAAAGCTCAGCAGGAATTTTAACAATTCCTAAGTAGTACAATGGCAATCCTATCGTTCCAAGGGAGAATAACCATAATCCTGAAAATCCAATTATGCTTAATCTAAGTCTGTTTGAGAGAGGAAGCATTTTCTGACTTAGAATTGTTACTTGCCCCCAAAGCCATCTGCGTCTTTGCTTAATTGCATCGCTAAAAGTGAATGGTGGGAGTATGAAAATTTTTTCTTCCGAATTAAAAACGCTGTAGCCCATTAATGCTGCTTTGTGGAAGTAAAAAGAGTCTTCGTTGAGTATCAATTTGTGCTTCGTATTATGAGTGTAGGTGCTTATGTCATATGAAACATTCCTGTCAACTTGGCTACTCATGCAGGTGCCTTCGCCATGAGCCCAAAGTGGTTGACCAAGATTTGTAAAGAAATTGCAAAAGATTCCGCATGCAACACTTCGTTCGTAGTCAAGTATGGTGTTCCATACGCCGTTTACTTGAGGGGTAATTGTTCCAATGAGGATGTCTGCTTGCACCGTTATGCATTCTTTTATGAACTCAATGCTGGGCACTGCATCATCGTCTCCTTGAAGCAGCAGATAGTTTGAGCTAAGTTTACCATCGTCAACTAAATTTTGTCTAAGCCTGCGAGCGTATTCTAAGGCACGTCCTTTGTACAAATCTTCACATACAAAGTCTTTTGGAACAACGACAACTTTGTCACAAAGATATTCGGTCTTATGTGTGTCCCATTCCTCAATAATTACCCAAGTTTCTATCGGGATAGACAAACCATAGTTTTTTACTGTTTCAAATATTTTGTTCACTGATTTAACGTTACCTATCGTAGGTATCTGAAAAACAATGTTTTCAATTTTTTTCTTATTCTGGTCCTTATGTTTCAATAGTGTTGATTTTCTGTTTTTGTTAGCTATTTTCCCAAACAACAATACAAAAGCGTACAAAAACGGAGAAAACCAAATAATTGAAATTAAATAATCCAGTATTATCATGCCATTGTCTTGATCCTTAAACTATATAGTTTATTATAAGAAATAAACCTGACTTGTTTTTCTTGGCTCCTAAAGTTACGCAAGACTTTGGTGAGGACTGATTGGCATAACCTTGTTGAGAATAAAGCTTGGGCTCTTCCTAAAATAGAACATCCGTTAAGAATTATCCTCACCATTAAAGCCTATCCTTGTCCCTGTTTAACGTTCTTTGTATCTTCCTAATTCTTAAAAGCTTTGCTACAAATTACAGCAAAATCAAACCATGTATCAAACCAGCCGACAAAAAGCTGAGTCTCCAATCAACGGCTTGCTCTATGTTCGACCATACCAATTGAAAAACAGTTTAGAAAGAGAGAGTTCAAATTTTCTTTGTTCATTAAGTTGATTTAAAAGCTTTCTATAACGCATAATCAGAGCTTAAATCAAGTTC
>DATIXS010000194.1:0-2519 GCA_035518335.1 Candidatus Acidiferrum sp. | reverse complement strand
CTTTAAGCGATACAGTTGACTTGAGTGCAACTTTGGCACCTTGAGTGTTTATCAGGTTGAATTCTGGAATAGGGATCGTTTCTGCAACATCGTCAAAACTGTCGCTTCTAACTATAAGGGACACTTGCTTGGCAAACAAGTCCAATTTTATGTCTAAAAGTTCAGCGTCACCAGGAAGGTTGGAAGCAAGAGTTGACAGTTTACCCTGAAGCATTTGGATAATGCTTTCAGGAGTTAATTTTATAATCCTTATTTTCATATCTGGCACTCAGAATGCCTTAGAGGAAAGATAGCTTAAAAGCATTATCTACCGTTTAAAAGCAAACCCTTTCGCTAAGAAGAGAAAAAAAGGGAAAGTTTATGTTTGCTTTAATTGTTTTTTGGCTCTAACGCTTCTCCATTCCGCGAAAGTTCCAGAATACACTCCCCAGTTTTTCAGCCGCGGCGTTACTGCTCTTAGCAAAGCAGGGCATACGGCAATTTGGATTGCAAAGTTAAGGCTAAAAGTGGCAGCAAGAACAACTCCGAAAGCAAATCCGCCTAAGACAGGAAATGTCAATACCCCGATGTTAAAAAGGTAAGTATATTGCCACAGAATGTAAGTAGTTCCGATAAACAGAGTGATAGCATAAATAACGGTGAGTAACAAAAGATTTCTCTTTGACTTTACATCTACGGCGGATCTTGGTACAAGAAGCCAATTTAAGCCAAAAATAATTAATGCAGTAATTGATTCTACCCACGCAGCATAAGGAGGTACACCCTCAACGTACACTCCTCCAATAAAAGCACCAATCATGCTTCCCGCTAGTCCGCTCCAGCCAAACCACAAAGGAAAAACGCCAAGCAGAATTACTGGAAGGTAAAGAAGGGTAAACCCCGGCAACATTCCGGGTGCTGATCCAAAAAATAATATGGCGTAAATTGCGGCTACCATTGCGGTTATTGCTACTTGTTTTGCTTTGCTTTGTTTGGATATCATTTTGCTATTGTTCCGTGTTGTTTAAGTATTGTTGGTTTGAAAGGCTTAATTGGATAAAAGCATTTTCATCTGTGTTACATATGTAATACAAAAGGCTGCTTCGAATTCTTGTACCCGAAATTACTACAAATCTCTCGAAAACATAACAATCAAATATAAATGTCTAAGAAATAATTAGATCCCAAAATGCAATGTCAGCAGGGTAAAAGATGGTTTGCCGATCTCGCTTAACTAAGACAGTTCTAATTATAGCAGTCGCGACAATTGTCCTGTTGAACTTCTACACTTTCGTTGTTGCTTATCCTGAGACTTACGCTACAGATCCAGGCATAAACACTTCAGGCTCTAATCTGGCAAAGGACTTCTCAGCCTACTATATGGGTGCCTGGAGACTGTGGAATAACCCAGCACACATTTATAATTTTGGAGCCTTAAACGACGGAGAACCAACAATTCTTCCCCACCCTGAAGAGTACAAGTATTTGCCATCTTTTTTGTTAATTATCTCCCCTTTCCTTTCGTTGAATTATCAGCAGGCGCTTCTTGCCTTCGACATAGCGCAATTTGCGCTTCTTCCCTTAATGGCGTATATTCTTTACAAGCTCTTAAGTAGCAAGCCTCTTGCGATAATCTTGGCTGTTATGATAATCACTTTGCTGTTGCCATTTCCAACACCTCAAATGGGAATCTCAACAAGTTACTATTGGCAGTGGGGTGAAGGACAAGCCAAGGTTTTTGTCACTTTCCTGCTTTTAGTCAGTTTCTACTTTGGCAGCCGCGGCAAACCATACTTGTCTGGAATTGCTTTGGCATTTGGTTTTTTTGACCCCAGATTTGGATTGTTGGCGCTGCCACTCTTTATCATGTATAACCGCGGAAATCTTAAAGCAGCAACAGTAAGCCTGATCAGCTCATTGGCGTTATCAAATGCGATGCTTCTCTATCCAGGCATGGCACCCAATTTTTTGAAAATGGTCCTATCCTCCGCTGTATCCACTCCTCTATACTATTATTCGCTCATACCCCTCTTCACCTTGCTATCATTAATTATTGTAAACTACAGAGAATTGGGCAGGGCATTTGATTTTAGAAGAGCCCACGGGAAAACCTCCACGGACCTGTCCAGACATCAAGAGAAGATAGAGTTGTAATTCTCGCGGCTTATTTTGAAAAGGCAGGGATGAGCGGCTTTTTTGGTTTAGAGTTTTTATTGGTTGCAGGTTGATACTTTTTTTGACATTTTTTGATATAATTTGACATCTGCATGAATTCTAAGCCATTAAATTCAAACTATGAGCCAGAGAAACCTGCTTGGGTTTGATTTGAACTGCTTTTCTGATTCAAAACTTAATTTGTCTGCAGACAGTTTATTGTGCTTTTTGCCTGTGCATTCTTTTGACTACGCCAAACTAGAAATAGAATTGAAAAGAATATTTGATTGCGAAAACCTATTTTAAATGAACATTAACTTCAAAACTAAAATTGAAAAAGGGTAAAACTAAATGACCATATTAAAATAGAACTTGTGGCAGTAGGT
>DATIXS010000193.1:0-3363 GCA_035518335.1 Candidatus Acidiferrum sp. | reverse complement strand
GCGACTTTCTACGGGTCCTGCATTCAGCTGGAAAGGTAAATGGCGACATGGTAAGTGCAGACTACGATAAAAAATGCATATACATAGACCAAATGGACAACACCATTTACAGCGTAAATACGCAATATGCTGGAAATTCTGTCGGGTTCAAAAAACTAGCCTTCCGCTTGGCTATCCGAAAAGCAAGCAGTGAAGGCTGGCTGGCCGAACACATGCTCCTTATGGGCGTTTTTGGACCAAACAAACGTAAAACCTATTTTGCAGGAGCATTTCCAAGCGCTTGCGGAAAAACCTCAACCGCAATGCTTCCAGGTGAGACAATTCTTGGCGACGACATTGCTTATCTAAGAGACGTAGATTCGGCTGCTCGAGCAGTTAACGTTGAATCAGGCATATTCGGCATTATACAAGATGTAAACGCCAAAGATGATGCGTTAATTTACAAATTGCTTACAAGCCCAGGGGAAATAATATTTTCAAATGTCCTGGTTAAAGATGGCAAACCATACTGGCTTGGCATGGGAGAAGAGCTTCCTAAAGAAGGCTGCAATTACACCGGCGCATGGTATGAAGGCAAAAAAGATGAAAATGGCAACGATGTTCCACCTGCCAACAAGAACGCACGCTACACTTTATCGCTAAAAGCATTAGAGAACTGCGATCCCGAACTTCATAATCCAATGGGTGTTGAAGTAGGGGGGATTATGTATGGCGGACGAGACGCTAAAGCCTACGTGCCTGTTCAGCAAAGCTTCAGTTGGGAACATGGTATCATAGCTTATGGTGCATCACTTGAGACAGAAACTACTTTCGCTACTGTTGGCAAAGAAGGCGTTCCTGAAATTAACATGATGAGCATCCAAGACTTCATCTCGATTCCAATGGGCAAGAACGTCAATAATAACCTAGAATTTGGTAGAAAGCTCAAAAAACGACCAATAATTTTCGGAGTGAACTATTTCCTGAAAGAACTGGGAAATGGAAAATATCTAAACGGAGTTCAAGATAAGCATGTTTGGATAAAATGGATGGAGCTAAGAGTAAATAACGAAGCTGATGCTCTAAAAACTCCAACAGGTTATATTCCAAAATATGAAGATTTACGTAAGCTATTCAGGCAAGTGCTTGGCAAAAATTATTCAAAAGAAGATTACATTAAGCAATTCACAATCCGCGTGCCAGAAAACCTTGCAAAGATTGAACGAGTATCACGTTTCTACCAAGAAAATGTCACTGATACACCATTAGAACTATTCGGTATTCTATTTCTGCAACGTCAAAGACTAATGGAAGCTAAAGAAAAATTCGGCGAATACATCTCACCTGAAAGCTTTGAAAAAGCAGACTGAGCACCGATGTCTCCTCGCATTTTTTTTACACCTTTTTTCCGTCAGACTTTTAAATAGATTAAGTATACTGACTTGTAATTCATAACTGTTAATTAACAAAAAAGAATTAATGAAAAAATAAAGAAAACGAAAAAAATGAAGTGAATGAAAATGATGATGAAAAAACTCGACAACGATCCTGCATACAAAATAGATCTTATTGCCATTGAAGGTGACGGATCCTTCCCCTGCCCCAAGTGTGGGACATCAATCTCACCTGAAGACGAAACCGAAACAAACTATAAAATCGTAGACACCAAAGTCGTTAATGGTGAACTAGCTGAACTAATCATCAGCTGTGGCAAATGCAGAAGTATCCTGAAACTCACTGGCTTCGCACAAGGTCTTTAAGGCTAAGGGTCAGAACCTGCAGCAAGCTAACTCAGATCATTGATATTTTTGTTCTTAGCCAAATACTTTATTTTATCTTTTGATCTTTACACAAATCGATTTGAATGATAATTGAAACTTTCACCGTTGGCATGTTATCAACAAACTGCTACGTTGTTAATTCAGAGCAGACAAACGAAGTCATTATTATCGATCCGGGTTTGGAATTCACTTCTGAGGCTCAACAAATCTTTAACTATATTCATGAAAGCAATCTAAAAGTAAAAATTATTCTTAACACCCATGGTCACCATGACCACATAAGCGGTAACTCCATTTTTCAAAAAAAGTATAATGTTCCCGTATACATCCACAAGTTTGACGCCTCATCACTTGAGAAAATGGAAGAAAGCCAATTTTCTGCTCCTATTCTGTTTGAAGAAGGCAGTCAAATCAAATTCGGTGATGAAATCCTTACAGTTATGCATACACCTGGGCACACGCCAGGTAGTGTATGTCTTCTTGGAAAAAAGCTTGTTTTTACAGGAGACACATTGTTTGCTGAAGGAATCGGCAGAACAGATTTTCCCGGTGGATCAATGAAAGATATGCAATTGTCTTTACAAAAACTTGTACGTTTGCCTGATTACTTCTTAATTTACCCCGGACATGGACCTACATCAATTATTGGTGAAGAAAAAAGGAGCAATCCGTTCCTAGTTGATAACGACAGCTTTTGATTTTAAGAGTTGATTGCTTGGTTACTGCTTAATTCTTGCAGAGCATGCAGACGTTTGATGATGTTTGGGTGGGTTGAGAAGATTTCGGTGAAGTTGTCTGTTTTTGTAGGTGCTTTTGCGAGTTTTTCTCTTAGTAAATCTTGCTTGCTTCTTATCTGTGCCGCTTGGAGATCTGCGGAATCATCGCTTGCCCTATTAGTGTCAGTTATGAATAATGCTCTAAACGAGCTTTGATTTTTCTGGTCTTCTTTCTTTTGTTGGCTGCCGCGTTTACTTTCTTGCACAATCGTTACTAAACCTGTTGAGAGTTTTTCTGCTCCGTTTTCAACCACTGAAACACTATGCCTATCTGCATAATACTCTCGCAGTCGGCTAAGGTAGAGCGTGAATAATGTCAGTACCCAAGAGAAAGCCATGAAAGCAATGCCCATCAAAGCATTGTTGCCTCCGCTGTTTTTCTTGCCGCCGCCACCGAACACACCTGACAACATCATTGAATAACCAATATAGTAAAATAGAGCAGGTAAGAAAGAAGCTACCATCATAACTTGAACGTCATGGTGTTTTATGTGACCAAGCTCGTGCCCTAAGACAGCTTCAACTTCGCCGCCGTCAAGAGAATCCAGAAGTCCTTGGGTTACGGCTACGCGGGTTCCCGATAAGGGTGAGCCATAAGCGAAGGCATTTGGAAGCGGAATGTTGGCTAACATGAGCTTTGGCACAGATATGCCGCTTTTTTTGCTTATGTCATTGACAATTTGATGCAGTTCTGGTTTTTCATCCTGTTTGAGTTCTTTAACTTTGTATATCCAACCGATAAGGTATGGAGCAAGCAGCCACTGACCTACATTGAGGACTACTACGAGGATTCCTATGTCTATTAGAGTGAAGCCTATTCCAGCCAC
>DATIXS010000192.1:0-7955 GCA_035518335.1 Candidatus Acidiferrum sp. | reverse complement strand
GCAGTTCTTCGTTAGTTATGTTTTTGCAGCTTTTGTAGTTCTGGACAGAGTTAGTTTTTTCTTTATGTGTCAAAACGTCTGGAATGTTTAATCCGTCTTGGCAGTAGATTCCTCCAGTTGAATCGCTGACAGCTACTATTTTGGCACCTACTTCTTGGGCTGCAACTGCTGCGTTGTAGCCGACGTTGCCGAAGCCTTGAATTACTATAGAAGCGTTTTTGAGTTTTAAGCCGTTGTTTTCAGCAGCTTGTTTTACACAGTGGATTACGCCTCTGCCAGTGGCTTCAGTTCTGCCCCAAGATCCTCCGATTTCAACCGGTTTGCCGGTAACGCTTTCAGGTATGCTATAGCCTTTAAGTTGACTGTAAGTGTCCATTATCCACGCCATAGTCTGCGCATCAGTGTACATATCTGGCGCAGGAATGTCACGATGAGGTCCTAAATACTCAAAGATCAAACTAACGTATCTTCGAGTTAAACGCTCGAGCTCATGTTTACTCATTCTTTTAGAATCAACACATATGCCGCCTTTTGCTCCTCCAAACGGTATGTCAGCTATAGCGCATTTCCAAGTCATCAACATTGCCAAAGCTGCAACATCATCAAGAGTAACATTTGGACTGTATCGAATTCCTCCCTTAAATGGTCCACGCGCATCCCAATGTTGAACTCGGACGCCGTTGAAAACGCCGACGCCTCCATTATCTAAGCGAATGTCGATGCTAACGCTGATAGAGCGTTTTGGCAAACTCAGCATCTTATGTATCCCAGAATCTAACTGCAACTTTTTACAAGCGAGTTTAAGTTGTGAAAGTGCAACAGTTAATGGTGTGTGTTCTTCCGACATAAACAAAACCTTCTGAATAAGGTTAATTGAAAATGGCTAGATAAGATTTGCCTTTTGTAGATTTTTGTGAGGTTTTCAGCCTCGATTATATTATTTTTCATTTGATTCACATCTTTCTTTGCAAATCGGTTAAATGCAATAAATAGTCAGTTCACAGTTGGTAATCACAATATGTACTCACAAGAAGTTAGTTAGGAAATATACATTCGCAAAAACGATGTGAATATAGAAACAATAATAATTTTTCTATATATTCCTCAAAATGTTTTTCTATCCTTCAAACATTGAGGGCAAACGCAACTGAAAGGTTGATCTTTTGTGGCGCAAAACTTTTTGTATTTGCACTCCGAACAAGGAAAGTTTTTGCCACACAGGATGCATGTTTGAGAAAAAACGACTTCAGAGTTTAGTATGGACGCGACTGTGTTAATTACTTTTTCAATATTGTTATAATTTTTGATCGAATAGAGACATTGTTCCCGATTATAATCTAAGCCTAAATGTATCAAGAGCAAAAATTTCTCTTTTTCAACCCTTGGAAGCTTGAAACCCTTAGGATTCAAAACCATAACCATGTTTATCTTCCTCTAGAATCTGTTCATTTTAACCAGGAAATCAACCTCTTCAGGCGTAAGCACAAGCCACGAAATCAGTGCGCTTGACTTTTGCTTTTGAAGTATAATTTTGATGAATGGCACAAATTCATGTTTAGCTTTTGAAATGGAAACGTGACATTGACCGCCAATTTTTCCACAAATACCGTTAAGCATAGTTCTTTTGCCTTTGGTCCAAAACAAAGTAATAATCCTAATCGGCGGCGAAATAAATTCAAAGGGCTTATACGATTCAGGAGCGACTGAGGCTGCTTTTGATAAATCATTAAAAAAATACTTTAGAAGATGCCAATACTCTGTTCCAATTCTTCCTCGGAAAAGGTCCGCTTGAGAAACATAATCGTAAGCGACTGCAAGTTCATCTGGATTGGCGTATCGCCTTGGAAGGTTGTCGCTTATCGACATTATAAATTCATCATAATCAACACTTGACCGGAAAAGTAACGATGAAGCCTCTTCAACTGATTTTGCGCTGAAAAATCCTCTAAGTGTTTCGTCCATGCTGATATCTTTATTTCTTGGGGCCAATGTCATAGTGTCTTGCAATGTTAAGACATGATTTTCTCCGCTTAGACTTTGCAGATCGTTTATAGCTGATCGGACGTCGCCTTTGCTGTTTTGGGCTATATGCTCAAGAGCTTCAAAATCTGATTTCACATGTTCAAGCAAACAAATCTTCTGCAGTAATGTTATAATGAGCGGTAGTCGGATTTGGTGAAAGCGAATCAGTAAGCAAACTTTCTTTAAAGGTCTTAACTTATCTACGTCAGGATCGTTTGCTGCCATAATGACTGGAACCATAGCTTTTTCAACAATGTCTATTATGGCGCTTACTCCACCTCTGTCCTCATTACCCGTAATGCCGTCAACCTCGTCGAGAAAGAGAAGGTTGCCTTTGCTTTCAGCAGTAAAAGTGTCAAGTGCCAGATACGATGTAGCTGGTTTAGCAACAGCGTTAACAGCCTTTTCTGATCTTGTGTCGCTGGCGTTCATTTCAATAATTGTAAAGCCGAACTCTTTTGAGGCAGCATTAACCAGTGCTGTCTTGCCAACTCCAGGTGAACCATACAGCAAGACGGCTTTCTTTGTTTTGCGCTTGCTTTTTAGCCATTCGATAAAGGTAGCCTTAGCTTCTTCGTTACCAATTATGTCTTCTATTTTTTTTGGGCGGTACTTTTCCACCCATAGCAGATCATTTCTCAATAAGTTTCCCCTAAGGCTTTACCGAATTTTCCAAATTGAGCAAGCAAAGCGCTCAACTGGATGTCGCTGTTCGCCCCTTGTGTCAATCGGTAATCATATTCACCGATTACATTTGACAGATCTGCTTTTTGTTCAGGTGTTAGATCAGACATTTTGAAGATTTCTCGTTGGACTTGACGAATTATTTCGGTACCTGAAAAGCCGAAAGACCCCATTATTTCATACATTGTTTTTCTTGCTTCAATAAAATCGCCGAATAATGCCTTTCTAATCATTTTTTGAACTTGCATTGGGCTAGCTTCGCCAATAACTAACGAAACTGTTTTCTCATCTACTTCTCCTCCTTCCTTGTAAGCAGAAGCCGTCTGCAAAGCATTTATTGCATGTCTCAGGTCGCCTTCAGAGAAATCCACTATTCTCTCAGCTGCTTCAGGTAAAAGCTTAACTTTTTCTTTTTTAGCAATGCACTGTAGTTGATCTTTCATTGCTTGTTTGTCAAGCCTTGAAAACCTGAATATTGCGCATCTGCTTTGAATTGGTTCAATTATCTTGCTTGACTGGTTACAAATTAGAATGAACCTTGATGTGCGGGAACCAGTTTCCATAATTCTTCTCAGCGCCGTCTGAGCAGGACCCGTCATCTGGTCACACTCATCCAGAATAATCAATGCAAACGGTATATCTCCAAAACCCGCACGACTATAACGGGAAAAATCCTTAACTCTTTCACGCACTGTGTCGATGCCTCGTTCATCGGACGCGTTAAGTTCAAGAGTAAAGTTTTTCCAATTTGAACCAAAGAGTTCATGAGCAATACACAAAGCAAGCGTAGTTTTTCCAGTGCCCGGGATGCCTGCGAACATAAGGTGAGGCATTGTTTTGGGATTTCTCATGAAAGCTTTAAGACTTTCAACAATATCATGCAAGTCTACGACTTCGTTTAGGTTTTTCGGGCGGTATTTCTCGACCCACATAAGTGATTCTTCATTAACAGTCATTAATAACCTTCCACAATAAATTATACAGTTAGAGTGGTTTAATTAAAGAATTTAACTTTTCCTCATTGACTTAACATTAATCTGACAGACAATGAATTCCTAATTATTAGCCTATTTTGCTTCCTTCAGCAATATCTTTCTCTGGTTGAAGTACCACAACATTTCCTTCACTGTCTTCAGCCGCTAAAACCATGCATTGCGATTCTACGCCAGCTAACGTGCGTTTTTGAAGATTCAAAAGAAAAACACATTTCTTCCCCAACAACTCCTCAGGTTGATAATACTTATGTAAACCTGCAACAGCTTGACGTCTTTCCGAGCCAAAATCAACCATTATTTTGATGAGTTTTTTCGAATTGGGAATTGGAATTGCCTCAACTACTTTTCCAATGCGCAAATCAAGTTTTTGAAATTCATCAAAAGTTACTTCTTCAGCCAAATGCTTTCACGCTCTAGCGATAGTTTACTTTTCAGTGATATTTACTTTGCTTTCCTTCATAAGTCTAATTCTTTCTTTTGTGGCTAAATTATGAGCTTGAAAGAGCGGTTCTGGAATACGATTTTTAGTGCAGTGCCTAACGATTTTTGTGGCTGTTTCAAGGGAAACCATGTGACCAATACTTACGAAAACAGGCTTGGCATTTTGATTGGTAGTCACTTCCTCACCGATAATTTCGTTTCTATCAACCAGAAAGGTTTTCCCATCAATCTCTCTTTGTACACCAATTAACTTGCTTTTAGCGGCTCCAATAGTTGGTTTGTCTAAAACGAGCCCAAGATGACTTGCAAAGCCACACCTATAAGGATGAGCAAGTCCTTGTGCATCAACTAGAAACACGTCAGGCTGAACTTTCAGTTTTCTTATTGCTGCTATTGCGGGCGGAATTTCTCTAAAAGATAGCAAAGTTGGAATATACGGAATTTTAACTTGACAAGTAGCAACTTGTGTTTCTAAAAGCCCTAAAGACTCGTAATCTAAAACAACCACCGCGCCAACACCTGTTCGTCCAATGTAGGAAACATCGATGCCTGCTACAGTTTTTATTTCTGACGGCAGTTTGTCTTTTAGAATAATTTTCTGTGACAGCCCCTCCTGCGTTTTGTGAGCTTTTTTTGCAGAGAAAATCTTCATTAACTTGAACGGTTCACTCAAATCTTAGCCTTTTTGGATTTTCGTTTAGGGGTTCGAATTGCGGGGTCAAACTTTCTTAGGTAATCTTCGAGAGATTTTCTACGGACTTCAACTGTGACATCGCCGCGCGTGGATTCTATTATTCTTCTTGCTGTATCCGATTTGTGTCTAAGTCCAGGGACAAGCATGTAGGCCTCGTCAAGAGCCAAGAGCTGGATGAATATCTGATCCATAATTTCTAAGCATTTCTCGCCTTTTTTTACTTCGCCTTCACGTAGATCATCTAGAGCTAGACGTCTGTATTCTCCAATAACGTCTGCCAAGCCAAGAACGTAATCAACCGAAGGGACGCCTACCTCAGCGGGCGTTATAAACCGTGATTCTTTGATAAGTGTTAAAAATATTCGCGCTTCTGAGTGTTCCTGAAGTGCCGCGCTAAACATGCCACCATAAATAATCTCGGGGTATTGTTTAGCTAAATCTTGAAGTTTCGAAATTTTTTCTTTAGCACTTTCTACAAGTGTTTCAGCATCCGCGTATTTTTTTTGGTGAATTAAAAGTATTGCTTGTTTTGACAAGCTTGTTGCTTTTCGCATGCTCTCATGTGCTTGTTCACGTACATCATTTTTCTGCATAAGGTCATTTTTAATTTTTTGAAGAACCGTTTCTAGGGCGGACAAAAATTCACCAAATTATTAAGTAAATTAAAGATGCTTATTTCAATTTCTCAAAAAGACTTTGCAATCTCTCTTGCTTTTTACTGGGCAGTCCATTTCTTTGTGAGAAGCTTAAAATCTCCTATTGCAAAGCTAACCCAACGAATGTGAATCTAATATTTTAAATGGAAATATATTCTATTTTCAGATAGGTCTTTAGGTAGGTAGAATAGATATGCATCTTTTCTTCTGAATAAGCGCTCTTTTCTCTAACCTGTCATTATAGCATCGCTTATGGCATTCAAAGCATGGCAGAAAGAAATAATATTTGAGAGTTTATTCAGGCGATTGAATTGTCAAAGGAAAATATTAGCTATTTCCAACTTGAGTAGGCTTTTCCAATTTACTTAACAAAACCACTCTGCTTTCAGGCGCTTCATTAATTATCTTATACCCAGTTTTCTCTGATAACTTGAGAGCAAAATTCTTCACTTCCGTATGCACTGGCATACATTCAAAGCCTAAGCGTAAGTTTGAAAAACCAATATGCATGTACGCCTTTGCCTCAATGTAGGTAGGATTAGCTTTCTCAATAAGTTTAGCATATTGATCGACATGCTCCATGTTGTGTTCTTTGACCAACGTCGTTCGCACTACAGTTGGGCAACGGAAACTCTGCAACAAACTTAGTGTCTCGTTTAATTTTGCCCAAGCGCCGGGAAAATGAGGACGGCAAACCTGCTTATACATTTGTTCGTTGGAAGCACACACAGAAATATAGAGCTGAGTAGGTTCTCTGCTTAGACTTGAAAGTTTAGAGGGCAAGGTGCCATTGGAAACAAGAAAAGTCGTCAAGCCTTTTCTGGAAAATGTTTGAATTAACTCTCCTAATGGCTCATAAAGTGTAGGTTCGCCCGTTAAACTTATGGCAACCTGCTTTGGTATTAGAGCTTCTTGGAATTTGCGCCAGTTGGTTTTGGGGTTTCCTTTATAACCAGTTAAAATTTTTTCTTGGGCTTTGAAGCAACCTTCTACAATTTCTTCTGGCGAGTCAATTTTTGGAATTTTCATTTCATCCCAAGCAACTTGTAAGTCTCCACTTTGGGCTCTCCAACAAAACAAGCATTCTTGAGTGCAATAATACAGAGACGGCGACATTTGTATGCATCTATGCGATTTTATGCCGTAAAATTTCTGTTTATAACAGGTTCTATCATTTATTATAGATTCGTAGAGCCACTTGCACCTTTTGACTGCGGAATGATTGCCCACTAAATGGTACTTTTGTTTCTTTAAAGCTCCTGAAAGGACAGCTGCAGTATTTTTTTCCAATGTGTCACCAAATTTGTTATCATAGTGAAATCCGATCTATTAAAAATCATATGGCTTAACTGATTGTTTCATAGTAAATAGCGGTTTTTCTAAGTTGTTTGGAACCATTCGCGCCTTTCTGCAATGACTAAATGGCAAAGTTTAAAATCATCTCTTAGTTAAATCATGAGTCATTACGTAAAGGAAAGGAATAAAATCGGGAGAGCAGAGCGGTTTGAACAATAAAACAGTCACGGTCATTCTCTTGGTAATGATGTCATTAGCAATAATGTTTGTGCCATCAAAACTAGCCTATGGTCAATATAATCAAGTCCAAATTTTGCAGGTTACTCCAGCAGGTCAAACCATTAATAACGGATCAAGCACATTAACTGGACCCGTAGGTTATGCTTTGAATCTTCAAGGAACAATTTACACTTCTAACAGTAGTTATGATGTAATATTTAATAACCAAGTTGTCGCCAGCGGTACATCAGAGGGATATTACGTTAATTCAAATTTCAGTGTACCCGCCGTTCAAACTGGTACTTATGCATTAAGACTAAGGGACGACGCTCTTAACACAAACTCAACAGAAGATGATTTTCAAGTCGTAACATCCTATATAATAAATGCTGTCCCGTCTCAGAGTCAAGAAGGAAGCAGCGTAGTGATTACTGTTGCTGTCACTGGGGGCGTTGCTAACACCCCATATTACGCTAATGTTTCTGTAGTTCTTCCAAGCCCTCTCAGCACGCAATATTCAAAAATAATTTCTCTTGGGACATCAAATCAGGCGGGCAGTGCAAACGCTCAAGTTACTTATCCAGATACCACCTTCCTACCAAGCGGTTCGCTTACCGATTATTCGGGTTCATACTCAGTCAGCTTTAATCAATCATTTGCTCAAAGCCAATTTTCAATAGGTTTTCTCGACTCATCAACCTATCATAGAGGTCAAACAGCAACAATTCGAGCAGTAGGCTACTCATCGGGTGAAACCGCGACTTTGACTGTTGCCAGCGTTTCAGGCGGTGCAAACATCGATTCTGAGACAGTAACAGCAGGAACCGACGGCGTTATTAGTAAAACATGGGTAGTTCCATCAAACGCTGCAGTTGGAAGTTACAAAGTATCGATAACTCCTCAGGGTACCGCGAAAGCAATAGAAGATTCGCAGACCTTTTCCATTAA
>DATIXS010000191.1:0-2115 GCA_035518335.1 Candidatus Acidiferrum sp. | reverse complement strand
CTTCGATGATCACTGCCCTAAGAGCTGCGACAAACGTTTGAACAACTACATATTGGCATACATTACTGCTTATAGCCTTGATTATCACTGGATCCTCCAAATTAACCTTCTCTCCGAATGCTTTCTCCTCAAGAAACTGCGTAATCTTTGGCACGACAAAGGCAAACTGCGAGGGAAGTCTTAAGGTTTGAGCGATCTCCTTCGCATAGTATGATATAACTTCTTGAGATGTCTGGGCTTGTGGAATTTTATACTCTCGTTCCAGTATTTTCTGTAGAGTGAGAAAATCGTATCCATTGTATTGGAAAATCTCTATTTCCTCTCTGCTTTCTTTTTTAGGCAGTCTTGGCGATTTGAAATTCTTTACGTCTATAGCTTGAATCTGTTCTGATAGTGATTTTTTCCGAACCAGAATGGGACTCAAAACGGGTATTTCAATATCTTTATCCATCTTCTGGGGGTCAACTATTATTGTTATAATTTCAAGTTTTTCTTTTCCAATCTGGAACGTGCCAAACTTTATTCCTTCATCACTTTCTAACTCCTCTACGAAGGTTATGAAAGCTTTGTTTCCAATTACATCAAGCCTTTCAACGTAGGCACCCGCCATATCTCTAAACATAAGGCGTAAGCCTCTACCCACTGTCTGTTCAGGAAGAATGTTGGCTTTTGAGGTGTAAGGTCTAAGTCCAACAACAACGGTGACGTTTTGGACGTCCCATCCTTCACGCAACATTAAGACACTGACTATTGCATTAACAGGGCTTTCTTCATAATCTACTTCGCGAGCGGTTTCTCTTGCCTTATCAAGATCTTTTTTGGACACGTCTCCTTTCTTATCTGTATGAATTATCAACAATTTGTCTCCAGCAAAATACTCTGGATAACGCTTCTGAAGATAGTCGCCAACGTCGTCAGCATCGTCAGTACTATTCATCATGACGAAAAGAATCGGTTTCTTTTTCAGTGCTTTAAGTTGCTCTCTGTATTCTGCCCATCTTTCGACTCCGGCAGTTAGATATGCCCTGTACTTAGTGCTTGCAATATCGGATCGAGCTTCTGTAATTCCTGACGCTACGCCCTTTATTGGTCTCTTGACTATTCCATCTTCAATAGCTCTCTTTAATGGATAATCATAAACAACCCACGAAAACAACTCACCAGTGCTGAACCGAGGTGTAGCCGAGAAATCGAACTGCGCACCAATGCCTTTATTTGTTTTGTCATTTAGCCCACGTATAAAATCGTTCCATTTAAGGTCTTCATCATGTGTATGATGCGCTTCGTCATTAATTACGAGTATTGGGCCTTCTTTTTTGACCAATCGCTGCTCAAAGTCTTCGATCTTTGATTCAGATGATGGCTTTTTGCCAAGAACGTCCGTTATTTCTGTTGGCTCTTCGTTCTCTTCATTTTTCCTTTCATAAAACTGTTGAATATTAGTTAAATAAAAAGCTCCTTCGGAGTTTGCTCTTTCGTTTTCCCCGCGAACATAACATTCAAAGTCCCACATGTTACGAAATTCAGACGGGATAATGGGGTCTTGAAGAAAGATTTTTCCCCCTGAAAAGTCGGATCTTAATCGTTCGAATACTATGACGTTAGGCGCTATCAACAACGACGTCTTTGAGTAACCCGGGCTATTTTCCATTATGGCGTTAAAAAATTGCCAGGCAATAACAAGCGCCATTACTTTAGTCTTGCCACTGCCAGTTGCCATTTTACAGCAATACCGAGCAAAATCATCATGCTGCAAGAGAGTCAGACGTTTTGGGTTACTTGCATAGCGCTCAATCATGGTTTTGTATCTTCGAATTTTGGCCACTTCAAATAAATATACAAGCGTTTCAATCGCTTCTTGCTGAGCCGTATTGTATTTGAAAAATTTACCATTAGCAAGTTTATGGTCGGAGTGAAACCAGTAATTAAGTAACGTTTTGCTTGTTTCTGTACAGCCTTCAGGCGTTAAATAGTTGCTATTTACCCATTCGCTAACTGCATTTCTAATTGCTGGTACGCACGGAGCGGTTGCTAATTCAGGCTGACCTATTTTTATCTCTCCATTTTTTGAAATAAGTCTGTATTGTGATCTCTTCTTCTGATTGTTTTTTTGTT
>DATIXS010000190.1:0-2520 GCA_035518335.1 Candidatus Acidiferrum sp. | reverse complement strand
ATGGTCCACATTCAAAATATACTTTAGGATATCATAATATGGTCCCCTGGGGTTTATTGTTCCTTTGTTAAAGAGCCATTCGGGATGAATTTCTAATATAACATTTTCTTTAATCAAATTTTCCGATTCAATCTTCATCCGTTCTAAACCAAATTGGTAACGTCCTTCATCTAAGCTATAAGTTTTGAAATCGTGAAGAGATTTTAAGGGGAAATCGCTTGGGACCTTAGCTTGCTTTTGTCCAATCTTTCGTCCCCATAATAACTGGGCAATCATGCGAGATGTTCCATGGAGTGTGTAGTAATTCACTGTTCGTTGGGTTTCGTTTTGTAAGATTTTCCATTCTTTAAAAGGATTAGTTGCAATGTGCAGACCGATCTCATTCTTCTCTGGAGGCAATAAATCCAATAATGCTTTGTCTGGAATTGTATACGGGGTAAAAAACCAATAAGCCATAACTTGTTTCGGCGATTCTTTAAACATTCGAGCAATAATTTTTGAGTTTTTCAAGTAATTCTTTCTTTTATTCTTGATTCTCAAAGCTAGGTATACAAAACTCTTAGCTCTGGACGGGTAAGCATAATCCACATCCAACCTTAGCCTTATCACTGCTTGCTCAGTAGCCACCTGTTGAATCCCCGGTTTAATTAATGAGTCTACAAGCAATCATTATTAGCTTTTGGAGTGGTTTTACGGAGTTCTGAATCAGAAATTCATGCATTAGGCATCAAAGCGGCAATACTAATTTGTCTTGCATCGAACTTTAAAAATACCCTCAAAAAAATCCCTAGTAGGTTTAGAATTTAATGAGAACAGAGATTTGAAATTATTATATTATTGTTAGACTGTTTTACAATTAAACATGTGTAGTATTAATTCATAAGATTTAATAATAAAGTTTTATTGCATTTAAGCACTGATGCAACGTTGACTCAAGAAAATGGCTCTAGGCCAACATCTAGAAGCAATAGTCTTAGTTACATGTTGCTTGTTTTTGGAGCAATTGTAATTATCGTTGGTGTTTACCTGATTACTTACAGCACAGTAGTTATGGTTGACCATTCCTATTCGATTCCATATATGGTCAGTTACCGCGTACCACTGCCAACACAGATTTATCCATATCAATCAGCAGGTGCCATTTCAATACTTTCAGCTTTGGCATTAATTGGTATAGCCACTTATCAAGTAATATCAAAATAGAGTAACCTTGATACGTGCCTGGGATTTGAATTATTTATCACATATTTCTTCTTTTTTGGTAAAGTGAAGATGACGTTTAAATCCCAAAAAACTCCGAACCCTAAAGTGATTTAGTTTCATTATTCAATTTTTGAGGTTTGTAAGAGCCCTTTCATGTAATAAAACCTAACTAAAGGATGAATGTACATTATTGTAGATTCTTTTGTTTGGATTGCTATAAACAATCCAGTAAAAGGTGAAATGCAGAAACGGCGAATAACTCCAAGTTTTGTTACTGGTGGTGGCTTATTTGATTCGGTTCCAATTTTTCTCCATATTTCATACAGTTGCGTGCCATACCAATATTGATGATTGAGTTCTTGCCTTAACCCCTTACGTAGATGGATTGACTGCATATTATAATCTACAATCCATTTGTAACCAGAATTGTCGATTTTATATGCCAGTGTAGTATCGACACCGGCGTTTATTCGCAACTTTGGAAAACCACCTAAAGCCCTAATTATCTTTGTTTTGTAAATCGTGTTGTCCAAAGTTTTTCCTAGAGTAAAAGCAGACATATCCCTGGATTTAAGCCAAGGAGCCAATTTTGATTCTCCACGATACTTCTTGCCCACATACTCTTGCATTTTCTTAACGCCAACTGGCTTGTCTGCAAAACGCATCCCAGATGCAACGGCAACGTTGGATTTTTCAAGAAGTGGAGGAATTTTACGCCACCAATCGAGGGCTAACAATAAGTCTTGCTCGAAGCTTACAAAGAAATCCGCCGTTGCTTGTTCTAAGGCTGTATTTGCGCCATCGCTTATTCCGTGTCCCTTGTTTGGAATTACTGACCAACCGAAAGAAGTCGCAACAGTTGGCGTGGCATCGGTGCTGGCATCGTCGACTATTATTTTTTTGTTTACAAATTCTTGAGGAATCGCTTCATTTATTCTTTTTAGAACTATAGGCAATGTTTGGGCACCGTTCTTAGTCCACATCACCAAATCGACTTTGTCAATCATTCTATTCCCAAGAGAGGATTTCAACTGACTTTAGTTTTAAGAAGTTTGGCTATTTATGTAATCAGTATTAAAATGAAGAAAAAATCCATTCTTTGAAGGCTCTGCCATTCTATTAACTCTTTTGTTTAAATGCCAAAATTGAGTCTTCAAAGATGGTTGCCATCGCCTTTGCATATTTTTCCCATGACAAATGGCTTTTAACATATTCATATGCATTTTCTCCAAGATTTTTACGCAAGTCAGCATTGTCCAATAACAGACTTACATTTTGCACTATTTCTTTGGGTCTTGTTTGATCAAAAATCATGCC
>DATIXS010000189.1:0-3504 GCA_035518335.1 Candidatus Acidiferrum sp. | reverse complement strand
AACGAGAAGTAATCTGGCGTACCAAACATGTGCATCATTACGACTTTAGGATTCACGCCAGGAATACCACTCACTATGTTGCCTAAGTTCATAGCCTTACCAAGCAAGGCCAGCCATAGAATGGGCTGAATTATACCCATTGCCAAAACGAACGGTTGCTGATACCATTTTTTGAGTTCTCTATTGGTTAATGCCCAGAGACCGTGTAATTTGCTTTTTGAAACCTCTTGCTCTTCACTCATCTTCTTGCTCTCCGCATTGCCATTCTTTGTTGCATCATTGATTCTCGTGATTCTTCGGCATCGCGCATCGACTTTCCAGTGTACTGCAGGTAGACCTCGTTTAATGTTGGTTTTGTAAGCGATAGCTTGGTTACAACATGGCCACTTTTTCTTAATGCTTCGATGATTAGGGGCGCGGTTAATTCTCCGTTGGAAGACTTTATCATGTATGAACCGTTTTCTTTTTTGACTTCTTTGACGTGTTCAATTTTTCCGATTAATTCGGTGATGTCCTGGTCTTTCTGGATTGACAATGTTATGATGTCTCCACCTAGGCTATCTTTAAGTTCAGTTGGGCTGCCAACTACAACGATTTTTCCATGATCAATTATTGCTATGCGGTCGCATAATGCATCAGCTTCTTCAAGGTAATGTGTTGTTAAGAAGAGGGTCATTCCAAATTCCTTTTTGAGCATTCTAACGTAATTCCATGTTGCGGCTCTAGTTTGTACATCTAAGCCTAGTGTGGGTTCGTCCAAGAAGAGTACTTTTGGGCGATTGATTAAACCACAGGCCAACTCTAGTCTGCGACGCATGCCTCCTGAGTAGGTATTGACCCGTTTGTCTTTGAATCCTGTTAATTCAACTAAATTTAACAGATCATTCGCTCGTTTCTTCGACACTTGACGGGGAATACCGTACAGGTCTGCGCATAAGAGAATATTTTCGTTGCCTGTTAAGTCTTCATCTGCAGTATATTCCTGTGGAACAACGCCAATTGCCCCTCTAACTTCCATGCTTTGTTTTGCGATATCGCTGCCTAGAATGGTGGCTGTTCCGTCAGTTGGTTTTGTGACCGTTATTAACATGCTGATGGTGGAGGTTTTTCCTGCGCCGTTAGGACCTAGAAAACCAAAGACTTCTCCATGCTTGACACTGAAGTTAATGTGATCCACCGCAGTTAGGCTGTGGTTGTAAACTTTGGTTAGTCCTTCAACCTTTATTGCTTCATCATTTTCATTCATTCTGTATTACCCGTAATTTTGCTCCGTATTTCTTCAAGTTTTGTTGAAGCTTCATCAAGAACTTTTAGTGCTTCATCTAAATCTTTTTCAGAATAGTTCTGCCTTAAGGCTTTAGCCAATTTGATTGTCGAAATGAAGAGGCGTTTCACTGAACCGCGAACTTGTTTTGTTTTTTCATCTGGAAAATTTCCTGTAAACCTGTCAAAGAAGGGGCTTGCCAGAAATCCTGAGTCTTGAGTGAATTTTTCTCTTATTTTCATTTGTTCTTCAAAAAACTCTTTGCCACTTTGGGTTAATTCATAGCGTTTAAACCCGTTCTCTGTGGGAAGCTCCTTTACATAAGTATTATCTTGGAGCCATGCGAGAAGCGGGTAGATTGATCCTGGGCTGGGTTTCCAGGTTCCGCCTGTGTGTTTTTGGATTTCATCCATGAGTTCTGAGCCTGACATTGCTTTTTCGTTTAGTGCTTCAAGTACGTGGTAGCGTAGGAAGCCTTTTGGGACCATAGCGTTGTGCCGTAACCAGTTGCGGCCGTGGAACATCATATGTTTTTCTTCACGTAGTTGATGTTTGATCTCTTTCTTTTCTTCTCTTTCTTCTTTATCCATAAATATCACCTTCGATATCACTATTGATATCGTTATTGATGTCAATTGCGATATCACAAGTGATATTTAAACTTGCTGGGAAAAATAACGCAAAAAATATGTGTAGATGGAAAATTATCTAATAACAGTTCCCACTTTCTCGCCCCTAACAGCAGCCAAAATATTCTTTGGCTTAAAACCGTTGACAACAATCAACTTAACTCGATGACGTTTCAAAACCTTGATGGCTTCGGGATCAATAATTTGGTGAATCCCAGCCTTATGCACACTCCCCTCAAAAATTTTTGAGAAATGGTCAAAACTCAGTTCATCGAGCTTCACTGCATGTGGGTTCGTTCTAGGATCAGTGTTGTATACTCCATCTTGATCTGTACCCTTCACCAGCAAATCAGCATTCACACGCTCAGCAACCAAAGCTGCAACGGTATCTGTAGTAATTCCAGGCTTCAATCCGCCCATCACCATAACCTTGCCTTCATATAGGCAATTTGCAGCATCGTCAAGAGTTGTTGCCACTTTACTACATCCAATTTCGCCGAGTTTTTTGAGGAAAAGCTGGGCAAATAAGCGTGAACATGAAATTGCAATTTCGTCCTGAGCTGGCATATCTAGACCTAAATTTTTGGCAATTTTGATAAATTCCCGTGCTAAAGCACCGCCTCCCACAACCACAGCAACCTCATGGCCTTGGTCTTTCACGGTTCTAATCAGATCAGCGTATTCGCTGATTAACTCTGTGTTAATTGGTGATGCGACAACTGAGCCGCCTATTCGCACAACTAAACGCATACTTAACCATCCAATACTCGAACAATATCGCTTTAAAGTTAAAAATCTTTAATATCCAAGAGAAGTAACAGAAAGCTTCAGTGATAAAACAAGTTGACCTTTACTGAAATGTTCCTAATTGAAGCATTAGCGCCTTTCAACTTCGATTTAAGCGCTCAGATATTTAGTGGCGGTGACAAACAAATCCGACAATATGCAGACGGCAAATTCAGCCAAGTCCTAAAAATTAACGAGAGACTTGTCCTTATCATTTTAACCTCGGTTGGAACGGTTGAACACCCTAAAATAGCTGTTGAGATAAAATCAGATGCCTTGCTAACTTCGGATGACAAGCTGAAAGCTGCGGAAGCAATTAAATTTATTTTCAATTTAGATTTCGATCTTTGCTCTTTTTATGGGGAAATTAAGAATGAACCTGTAATGAATCATATCGCTCTACTGTTGAATGGTTTGAAAAATCCAACGACCCCAACAGTTTTTGAAGCGCTGACAGATTCAATAGTTGAGCAGCAAATTTCCCTCAAAGTGGCACAAACCGTAGAGCGCAGGTTGATTAAAAATTTTGGAGAAAAACTAGCCTTAGACGGCGAAACCTACTATGTTTATCCAATGCCCCAAAAAATAGCTAAAGTTAGCATCAGCGAATTGCAAGGCTGTGGCTTAAGCGAGCGAAAAGCGGAGTACCTCAAAGGATCAGCTCAATTGATTGTTGACGGCAAACTTGACCTTGAAGGCTTAAAAAACAACCAAACCCCTCAGGAAATTCTCTCAAAGCTTGATGCCATAAGGGGAATCGGGATTTGGACAGCTGAGTTAACTATGCTTAGAGGAATGCAAAAGCTATATGCTTTTCCAGCAGAC
>DATIXS010000188.1:0-7590 GCA_035518335.1 Candidatus Acidiferrum sp. | reverse complement strand
TTTGATAAAGGAAATAGTGAAGTTTAGAGTCAAGGAAAACCTCAAGGAAAAAAATGAAAGAAAATACTCGTGAGGGCTTATTGTTTCTTCTCGAACGTGACCTTCAACTCGCCCAAATAACAGGGCAGCAAACATAGATTTACATCTAAAAAAACTATCTGTCTCTACTTATAGACCAATTTACCGTTTAGCTCCTTGGGGGGCAAACGAACCGTAAATGTTGTGCCTTTGCCTTCTTGGCTCTCAAAAGCTACTGTGCCACCTAACGATTCGGTCATGCGCTTAACCACTGGCAAACCGAAACCCTGCCCCTTAGACTTAGTAGTAAACATCAACGTAAACATCTTCTCTTGTATTGCTTTTGGGATACCAACACCTGTATCCGAGACAGTTATGACAGTGTCATTTTCGTCTTTATTGGCCTTTATTGTTAGTTTGCCTCCTTGCGGCATCGCTTGAACGGCATTAGTAACCAAATTGAATAGAATACGGTTCAGGTAATAGGGATCTACCCTAATTTTGAGTGCGTCCTCTGCCACTTCAACGTTGGCTTCTACATTTTGAGGAAAACCATTTTTTGCAAAAAGACTTTCAACAATTTGTTTTAAATCACTTTCTTCCATTTTGGGATTAAGTGGTCTGGCATAATCTTGAAGGTCCTGCACAATCTTGTTAATGTAGTCAACGTTCTTCTCAATTTCCCCTAAACTCTCTAAAGCATTCTTCTTTTCTTCGCTTTCAGGTGTATTAGTCAATTCGGTTTTTGCAAGATACACGTCGCTGGTTATAGCCTGCAACGGGTTACGGATATCATGACCCACCATGCCTGCTGTTGCGCCGATGGCTGCTAATCGTTCGGTTTCTTTGAGTTTCCGGGCGCTTTGGGCTGCTTCTGCCTCAGCCTTCTTCCGGGCGGTTATGTCAAGATCCATTTCAAGGACAAGCTGAGTGCCGTCTGTGTCGGTGAATGGGTAGTCATGGGCTTCGATTACGGTTCCATCTGGACCTTGAACTTCCCAATGGTGGGGTTGCCCCGTCTTGAATGGAGTCATGCTTTCGCAGAATTTGCAGGGCTCTTTTTGGTTCCAACAGTATTCGTAGCAGGGTTGGCCTTCTGATTCGCCGAATCTTTCTTTGAACTTACGGTTGGCGAAAACCACATGGTAATCAGAAGTTAATAGACATACCATGGCGGGTAGAGTATCCAGCACGTCAAAGAGCCGTTTGCGTTCCGATTTGACTGCCCCTTGAGCTTTGTTGAGGTCGGTCACGTCTCGAGCAGCCGCAAAGACACCCTTTACGTGTCCTTTGTCGTCGGTATAAATGGCGGCGTTATAGAGCACCTCGGTGACCTTGCCTGTCTTGGAGCGGATGACGAGAGGGTAGTCACGGACAAAACCGTCAGTAAACACTTTCTTGTACCCTTCCTCCGCCTTCTGCGGGTCAGTAAAATAATCTGAGAAACTTTTACCGATGAGTTCTTCCCTTAGAAAGCCGGTGTTTTCTTCGGTAGCTTTGTTTACATCGGTGATTTTGCCCTCCGCACTAATTGTTACGAGAGGATCGAGACTAGCCTCGATTAAGCTTCGAGTGTACAAAGCAGCAGACTTAACTTGTTCCTCAGCACGCTTGCCTTCTGTAATATCTATGCCCATCTCGAGAATAAGAGTAGAACCATCGGCTTCTTTGAATGGGAAGTCGTAGATGTCGTAGTCACGTTTGTCTGGTCCCGTCCAGTACCAGTGCTGAGGCTTGTTTTCCTTGTAGACCTTGTAGGTTATACAATTTTCACATTCGAAGTCGCGATTGAAGAGGTATTCGTGGCATCGTCTGCCGTGTGATTCGCCGAAACGTTCGCGAAAAACTTTGTTTGCGAACGGCACACGATGGTCTTTATCGAGAAGAACAACGTAGGCCGGGAGCGTTTCTAGGACGTTGTAGAGGCGTTGCCGTTCAGCGGAAACCTCTTCAGTACGCTGTTGTATTAGTCCTTCAAGTTCACTAGTAAACTTTTGTAGTGCTTCTTCAGCCTTTTTGCGTTCAGTAATGTCCTCAAATATAGCGACGAAATGGCCCTTCTCTGGGCAATAAGATGAGACCTTATACCATTTGCCTAAAGGGGCGGCGTAATTCTCAAATTGTACAGATTCCCCTGTTATTGCAACCTTGCCATAAACGCCAATCCAGTCAGCAGGGTCCTTTTCAATGCCTGGAAGAACCACGGTTGCCTTCTTGTTTAAAATATTCTCTCGCTTTAGCCCCGTCATTTTTTCAAAAGCACGATTAACCTCAAGAAAAATATAATCAACTGGCATACCTAATTTATCCAGTACAATTTTATGATAAGCAAAGCCATCTAGCATCTTCTCAAAAAACATGTCGAACTGTTTCCGGTCGACACCAATAGCTTTTGCCCATCCGCTTGCTAAAACATCAGATGACATAGTAAGCTCCTGAGTTAAATTATCAAAGATATGCGTTCATTATTATATAAATACCCTTTTTTCTTGCTCTGAAACACTTCAAACCGAATTTTTGCTTCTACTTGAGTTCAACAATGCAGTTAAGAAATAAATGAAAGCGATGTAGACGCCGACCCTTCCTGTCCAAACCACAATATCACTAAATTGCATTTGAAAAGTGGCTCCATACAAACCAATCGCCTCAATAGCCAGGGCTAAGGTATACCAATACAATACGGTTGATTTAGACTTCAAATAAAGTCGTAAGAAAAGCGCACAACTTAGAGAAAGAAAGAAAATAACAATTGCATAAATAATCTGGTCAATTGAGGCCACGCCAATTCCGTTAATGAAGAAAGGCGGAAAAATGTTTAGCCAAACTAAAAATGACAGCAATACACTTAGAAAAATCACAAGTGAGCATGTTAACGCTAAATTGGTTTTTCGGTGTTCAGAGCCAATTGGTGTGGCTCGAAGAGAAGCCTGAAGACCAGCGAAGCCTTGTAAGGCTGAAAACAATAGTACCGCAATTGCTGCTTCCGTCACAGCCCAATTAGGTGAGAAATTTCCAAAAAAGCCATTAATTGTGCTCATAATTACAAGTAAGATAAATGATAAAGTGAGAAGTAGGAGCGTTAGGGAGCCAGTGAGCAAGTACCCTTTCGCTGAAAGATAGGCTACGATAAAGCTAACTCCGACAACAAAAACAAGATTCAGTCCCAGAAAAAGATAAGCTGGATTAAAAACATACTGACCTCTAAGACCTAAGGCTAACTCAACAATTAGTGCAAGCGCAATACCGAATAAGGGAATAAGACCCAGGTACTTGTTAATGCTTTTTCAGCTCCGGAGTACGAACCTAAATCAGAAAACTATTCGTTATGAAGTCAATATTAGCCTTTCCCAAAAGCATACAATAGCTCAGTTGCTAATTTCGAGGCAATCTTTTTCCGTTGAGCTCCATATATCAACTGCAAAACTGGTTAGTGCCCAGTGCCAACCTCTTTTCTCAGCTATGTGCACCCCGAATTCTTTTTCCAGTCACTTGTCCATTTTAAGGGTTCTTCTGCTTATCTGATGACGAGTAACTTTAAACTTTCAATCCGAAACTGCAACGGGTTGTGATAATCTCTCCAATAATGGTTTTTCAGAGACAAACGTTCGTTTCTTAATAGCATGTTTGATTAATATGGCGCGCCCGCTGGGGTTTGACCCCAAAAGGGTGCGGAACTTTGAACTTGAAGTCACGAACTTCTGATAAAATCCTGGGAAAAAACCTAAAATACGCATTTCCCTGCCGGAAGTGAATCGTACCGGACTTAACCCCTGCACGGTATGAGTTTCTTTGCTAAAACTTGCTAATTAAAGACTATTTTCGAAAATTTTGACCAAGGGTTCAGAAAATATAGCGCTGAAAGGGGGGATCCCAGCACCAATTTACCAGTAAAAATACGCTGAGGATGAGTCGGAACCGTTGTACCCAAACGGGTCCTCAGCCTTGATGTTAAAATGAGATATGACGACTGACAGAATTTCTCTTGTCGCAAATCGGTCATGGCAAACGAATACCAACGATTAGCTTTCTAAATTTGTATAATTAAGGAATTATCACTGTTGGGCATTCTAGCGCGCTAATTTTTTAAGCAAAATACTATATCTGATGCGCTCGATATAATGGCAAGCGCTAGCTCGAAGATGGATTCTCAGTTTCTACACTTTACCTAAAAGCTTGATGCAGCCCGCGCTGAAATCCGTAATAAGTAATTTCCATTTCATCACATGTATTTCTTTTTCGTGTTTACAATATTGATTATCGCATTCTTCAATTCACAATAAACCGTTTCAGAGTCCCCTCTTTTGTCAATGTAATAATTCGCGCCTAGATTTATTGCTCTAATTACAATTTCTTCAGTGCCGTTATCTGTGAAAATTATGAAACCAATGTAATTTTTTTGTTCCCTGAGTTCCTTAAGAAAATCTAAACCGTTCTTTTGAGGCATACAATAGTCAGAAACAATGGCATCGTAATGTTGCGTTTTCAGTTTGCAGAAGGCTTCATCAACCGAAGTTGCAGTGTCAATGCTAAAATTATTATCTGACTCTAAAATCTTTTTGGAAGTTTTCAAAAAAGAAGCATCATCGTCAACATGCAAAATATGCAATGACTCCTGCTTAACAAAATCGAATGTTGAACTCTTCTCCTTTTTGCTGAAGATTTTATCTTCAGGAGACCGATTTTGTTCGTCCAAGGTTTTTTCTTTCATTTGAGTCCCGCGAGAAAAAAAATTAGTTATCTCTTCTTTTTCCTAATAATTTGATGAGGTCCAAGAAGAGATTTATGAAATCCAAGTAGAGATTGAGCGCACCCAGTATTTCCTTCTTAATTAAGTCACCATCATCATACAAAGTATTCTTGATGTTTTGTGTGTCATAAGCGGTAAGGCCTGAAAAAACGATAACACCTAGAATGCTAAGAATCGTGTCAAGAAGCGAATTTCCAATAAATAGGTTAACGATTAATGCTAGAATGATGCCGAATAATGCCATTGTCGCGATGTTTCCTAGTGAAGTGAGGTCTGTCTTTGTTATGTAGCCGTAGAGGCTCATGAAGCCAAACATTGCTGCAGTAATTATAATTACGTAGGCAATGGAGGTTATTTCAAAAGCTAAGAAGATTACTGAAAGGGTGAGCCCAGTGAGAAAACAGTATAATGCAAATGTTATTTCTGCAAGATTATCCGGTATTCTCCTTATGAAAGCAACTATGCTAATGGCAGCCACAAACTGCGCAATTAATAATCCATAAAAGACAATATCATTGCCCAATATTACATTGTATAGGTCTGGATTTTGCGAGACAAAGTATGCAGTAACGGTGGTAATCAGTAAACCCAGAAACATCCAGAGAAATACTTTCTGAATATAGTTATTGATTATTTTGGTTTGACTTGAAACTCGTGTCCACATAACAATCACTCCAAAGTTGAAACTTTATCAGATTTAACTACAAAGAAAAGGGGAACCCAAGAAAACAAGTTTCTCGGTACTTCAGTCTTTCCTGACATCGCTACCAGCACCTATTTCACTTCCAATTCATCTTTCGCAGCTTCTACTAGATCTCCAAGCCATGTGCGACCAACCGCTCCAGAGACGATCATCTCGGCTCCGCTAATGAGAAGCGCCAACGCGAGGATGACAGCCAACGTTAGCACAGCGAGACCTGGGAGAACGAACACGACGAACGATAGGATGACGTCAACAATGCCTACGGCAACCATTACACCTTTGATCCAGTTAGCCATCGCCTTGAACGTATACGCTACGAATATTCTGCCAACTCCATAGACTAGAAGAGCTGTCGACACTAGTATCAGCAGGGTCAGAATGGCGAAACCTGGAAAGATTAAGACCAATAGTGCAAATATCAGCGACAAGATTCCTGTTATCACGCTCACTGCTCTTAAGCCCTTTGGGAGGCTGCCATAACCTATCGGAGAAATGGATCTGATTCCAACAAAGATGAGACCAAACGACAGCAGAACGACGAGAGTCGAAACGCCCCAGCCCGGAAAGACCAGCACCAGAACCCCCAGGACCACAGACAACAAACCAGTTACCACTTCAAAGCCGCGAAGCCAACCTGGCTGTTTCAACAATTTTCTCTCCATTGTTTAGTGCACCTCCTTGTATGCTGATTTAGCTGCATTGTTATGCTCCTTTGCTTTCATGATATTTCCTCCTCGTTCCACCACTTGTCAAACTCTTCTGAGGATTTTTTCGCTCTCTCTTTGATGTCAGCGATGCGTTTTTCGATGGCTGCTTTTGCGTCGCCTTTCGCTTTTGCCGCCTTCTTTTCTAATGCATCCACTTTAGTTTTGGCTTCTTTCTGCTGCTGCTCCGATTTCTGCTTGGCTTGTGCCAGCTTTGTTTGCAGTTTTTTATTCATGTTGTCAATTTTAGTCTGAAGCTTGGCCTTTTGGTCTGCCCGCGATTTGGCTTGCTCTGCCTTCAACTGAGCAATGTCCGCTTTGATAGCAGCTACGTCTCTGGCGTCTTGTTGATGTTCAACGTTTGCTCTGGTTATTCGAAATACGGTGCCGCCCAGCGCTCCCATTCTGGTATCGACTGGAGTCACCCACTCCTCACTGACGTCTGAAACTACTGCCCATTTGCCTGCTGTAAGTTTAGCTGACACCTCGTTGAGAAAATCTGCGTTGACTCCTGCCCGGTCCATGTCCCAGACTGCTCCGGCAAAGGTTCCTGCCAATGCACCAACAGCCAATCCAACTGGACCTCCCAGAAGTCCGATCAGAGCCCCAACTGCCGTTCCACCAACTGTACGAATCGGAAAATCGTCTCCCTCCTGCTTTACGGTAATCGTTCCATCTTCATTCTTTTTTATTACCGCTTCTGAGTGAATAGAAATGCTTCCTTCAGAATCGAGCGCCTTTAACTCTCTGGATCCATCATATGCTTTTAATTCATTTTCAAAAACTACTACTAACATTCTTTCCATGTTTAGTTCACCTCCTTTTGTGTGGAATTATCTTGAACATTCGCTCCTTTTCTTTTGATTTCCGTTTCACTGATGTCAATTCTCAAAACACCCTTTCTGCCTGTGACTTCTAAAACCGAGTCCTCGACGAATCCGGCGTGTTCCAGTTTGCCTATTGTTCCTTCGATGACAGCGTTTTCCTGGATATCAGTGTTTAAGGTTATGTTCTTGAGGTTGGCTTTTGATTTTAGTTCAACCGAGAAAGAGCGTTCTTTTTCTATTGGTTTGTTTTCATTCGACATATTTATTTCCTTCGAAACACAATTAGCTCGCTAATCCCCATTAGTTTTATTTGACGAAAATGTGTACTAAGATACAACGTTGTGTACGCGTTGACATCGATAGCAATGCATTGAAATCCCATGATTGCCATTCCTAAATGAATTAGATAGAGGAAAAAAGAAAACTTTTAAGCTTAACTTTGTCAAGGAAAAGGATGCAGGAGTAACGCGCTAAGCGGGTGATTATATGGCAAAACAATCGATTCTTAAAGAAATAAAGGAAAGGTTTGAAGAAAGAAAGAGCCAAATAAGAGGCGAGTACGAAAATCTTGAGGAAAAAATGAAAAAAGAG
>DATIXS010000187.1:0-6270 GCA_035518335.1 Candidatus Acidiferrum sp. | reverse complement strand
CTAAGTTGGGATTCACGCCTGATGCTTTAATTCTGTACATAGGCTCTGCTTGTCCTCGAATATCTTGACCTTTTACAAATGAAGGTGCAATTACTAGAATCATGAGAACCATTAGGCTAAAGGTTATAAGTTTCACTGTTTTTGTAACCAATTTTTTCGATCTCCTTTCTATTAATTAGATTTAGATACTAAGGGCTTGTTTGCTTTCTTAACTTATAAGCGTTATTTTTTCGGGTGAACTATGATTCACTAATCTCGAGCCATATAGATTTCGCCAAAGTTGGCTGGCAAAAGTGCGATTAATGCAACATATGACAGGTTCAGATGCACTTCAATCGAAAACCAAAGCGGTTGGATGAGGCAATAAAATCTTAGAAGATAAGAAAAATACTCGTCGATAGGTTTTTATGTGGCTCTGAAGTTTCTAAGGTGTCGCCAACATAAATTATAGCAAAATAACGGATTGATGGACCAAAATGGTAAGAAAAGCAAGAATACGCCTCACAAGCACAGATTACGCGAAACTGGAAGAGGTATGTGGAGAGCTCAGAAGCATCGCACAAAAGACAGGGGTAAAAATCAACGGTCCAGTGCCATTACCAACAAAACGACTTCGAGTTCCAGTTCTTAAAGCTCCTTCCGGTGAAGGCACAGCAACATGGGACAGGTGGGAAATGCGAATTCACAAACGGTTAATCGACATTGATTCTGAAGAACGAGTCATGAGACGAATCATGCGCATCCGCGTGCCAGAAGAAGTCCACGTAACAATCGAGCTTATCTAAACAGCTTTTAACTGTTAATTTTTAGTTCTCTGCTATGTTAGCACAGGCTTTGCCGACAGTGAATGGCATGGAGAATGAACCTAAAAAGTTAACCATTTACCTGTTCTTTGTAAAAAAGGAATACCTCTCTCTTAGCCGACAAAAATTATCCAACCACAAATCGCGGTGAGTATTACGCCGGGAATAAACGCCAAAACCCACACTTTCTTGTTTAAGAGGAATAGTTTGTAACCGTCTAAGACTCCGAATGGAATTAAGTTAAAGAGTGCCATGAACGAGTTGATGTAGGCGGCAAAGAACAGCATTCCAGAATATGCACTAGTGGGTAAACTGAAACCTAATACCAGAAATGTAGCGGCGAAAATCATGTTTGTGATTACTCCTGCAATGGAGATTTTAATCATTTCTTTGGCAGAGGGTGGCTGTCCCCCAATCATCATGGCTCCCGGAGCAATCATTTTAAAGGGCAAAAACACTGAAGCAAGAGTTAACACGGCTCCCCATGTTGTTAGGCGGAATTCAGCCCACATCCCCGCTTGCTGCGCCATCACTTTATGAGCGATTTCATGAACCAGAAAAGACATTGTCATCACTAATGCGAAGAGAGCCATAACAGTCCAGCCCCAATTGAAACCGTATAATCCAATAGAGAAGCCAATGCCGATGACAAGGGCGGCTGCAACCCCTATGTGTTTTAGTTCTTTTGGGCTAGTGGTTATGTGTCTCTCTGGTTTTGGCGGATTTAAATTGAATGTGTACTGATAGCTATTGTATGATTGGGGCGTCATTACTTGTTCTTTTCTTTGTGAACGGGCAGAAGATATTTGAGGGCATGAATGATTTTCAGGTATGCGGTGTGCACTACAAAACTGTCCGCCACAGAATGGACAACGGAAAGGAAGAATAGTTTCTTGATCGCATGCTTGGCATTTCATCTAACTAGGGCGCCTTTCAATGGTAACGTATGAATGATGCTTTATATTTTTCCCCTTCAAAAACAAAAATTGTCTTAGCATTTTGGTTGCAACAACGCTTTAAAATAAGTTATTACTAGTCAGAAGCACATTGGAGAAGAAAGGGGAACTGGGGCAACTTGAAGCCGTTTAGCTTTATCCATGCTGCAGATTTGCATTTGGGTTACTCGCAGTATGGATTGGAAGCTAGAAGGCTAGACTTTGACAATGCTTTCAAAGAGGTCGTTGACAAAACTATCGAGTTAAAACCTGATTTCATGATTATCGCTGGCGACTTATTTCATCAACCGCGACCGTCAAACGTTACCTTAGAAAACACGATTAAGAGTTTTAAGCGTCTCAAAGACGCGGGCATTCCAGTTTTAACAGTTGATGGTTCACATGATTCCGCTCCAAACACAATAACCGGCACAATTCTTTATCCGCTAGATAGTGCAGGACTGATCCATCATCTTCCAAGACATAGCGGTGCATGCTGGCGTAAACCAGACAGCTGCTATGTATACGGCATACCCAACTTTCACAATAAACACAAGGCACAAGAGGCTCTGCCAAATTTTATGTTGGAAAACCCTCCATCACCTAAAAATGGGGTTTGTAACATTTTTGTTTTTCATGGAGCTTTGGACTTGCCAGACGTTAAGCCGCCATATATTGAAGCAGAACTTTCACCCGAGCAGTTGCCAAACGGCTTTAATTATTATGCTGCCGGCCACGTGCATGAAAGGTTCTTAGGCACGTTAAAAACGGGCGTTTTAGCTTACAGTGGCTGCACGGAAACAACAGATTACCGGGAAGCGAAGGACCCGAAAGGCTTTCTTCATGTTAACGTTGATGGAAAAGGTCAAGTAAACACCGAATGCATTGAATTAACTTCTACTCGGCGATTCGTCATCTTAGAGCAAGACTTCCCCTGTATGTCATCTGAAAAAATCACCGAACTCGCAGTTCGGCAGGTAAGAGATAATGACGCTGAAGATGCAATAATAATTCCCATTCTTAGAGGTACCTTACCAGTAGAAGCTAGCCGTGGAGAAATTGACATTAGAAAAATCAGAAGCGCAGGCGAGAAGGCTTTACTTGTTCACCCAATTGTTCAGCTAAAAGAAACTGCAGTCTCAGACGAAATTGTACGGTCAATATTTGAAGGCGAATTCAAAGATTTAAAAACTAAAGCATTTGAATATTTTGTTGAGATTTTTGTTCAACGTTACAGTCGGGAAGAGGCAGAGAAAATAGCGCATTCGGCACTTAGTCTAATTGAGCCCTTAACAAAAAAGCAAGACGAAAAAATCAAGCAAACTATTGAGGAGCTGGCAAAATGAAAGTTGAAATTGTCCAGCTTGAAAATATCCGCAGCCATATAAAGTCTACCGTGCCTTTCACGCATGGTTTTAATTGCCTTGTCGGTGGTTTAGGATGCGGAAAATCCAGTGTGTTGTACGCGGTTGATTTTGCCCTTTTTGGTGACGCCTTAGGTAGAAGTTTTGACTATTTACTTCGTGAAGGAGCTGATTGGTGCCGAGTTACTGTTCAGTTTAAACATAACGGAAGAACCTACAAGCTTACTCGAGGACTAAAAAGAAAAGGCAAAAGCATCCAGCAAAACTTCGAAGAACTCAAACTCTATGAAGACGACAGACTTGTCGCCAGCATGAAAACTGACGCTATATCTGAACAACTTAAAGCTATTACAGGGTTAGATAGGGACCTCTACAGAGAAATCGTCTGGTTTAGACAAGAACACCTCAAAGAACTTCTGGATGCTGCTCCGCGTGACAGGCAAAGGCAACTAGACGAATTGTTCGGTTTATCGGATTATGAGGTTGCATGGAGCAACATTGCTCAATACCAACGGGACTATGAGACTGAAAGACGAGTTTACGAGAAAGACCCGGATGTCTACAGCTTAGAAAAACTAAGCAATGAATACAACAGGGCAAGCGAAGAATACGTAATTATCGAAATGGATCTTGAAAACTCAACCCAAAAACTAATGATTGCCAAGAAAGCGTTAGACGAAGCAGATTCAAAACTCAAAAAGCTAGAAGAAAAGAGGCAAATTGTTGAAGAGTTTAAGCGAAAAGAAGCAAGACTTCATTCTGACAACGTTAATATGAGTAGAACTTTGGCTTCGCTGACTGAGCGTATCGAGGGCAAAAAAACGATACTGTCCAATCTGCAGCAGCGTCAAGTCTCAATTGACAGTCAAGTAAAAGTGTGCTTGGATAAACTTGAGAAAGCTGGCTTGCCAATGGGTCAATCGGTTGAGTTCCTGCGTTCTTGTTTAGTATCTCTTGATGATAAAATCAGTTGTTTGCGAGCGGATCAAGAGGCAACTTCAAGAAACCTGCAAATCGATAAGAAAAGAGCGGTTGATTTATCAAAGGAAAGTAGGTGCCCGCTTTGCATACAACCCTTAGACGGCGAATACAAAAGTAACCTACTTATAAGAATTCAAACTGAAAATGTTGAACGGGAAAAGACCATTAACCACTTAAGAATTGAAATTGATAGTTTGCAGAAAGCAAAAATCTTGGCTTCCGACGCTTGTTCAAATCTGATGACCTGCACAACAAAAACCGAAGAGCTAAAGAATCGATTAAACGAAGAAGAAAACAACCTAAGAGTTCTCTCAAACGAGTTTATGGAAAAGCAGCAACTTGAATCTTATTTGCGTTTGCAACTAGAACAGGTTCAATTGGAAATTAGCAGATTTGATTTGTCAGAAGTTGAAGCAGCAAGGTCTCAACGTGAACAGGTTTTTCAGCAATATTACAAATTAGATTCAAATTTACTCATAAAAGAAAACCGCAAAAAAGACCTGTTCAAACGATTAGATGAAACTAAAGAAAGAATTAATCTTGCCCAAGAAAAGCTTGAGCGAATGGAAAAAATCAGAAAAACAATAGAAGTTCTAAGCTGTATCCGTGATGCTTATCGCAGCATCCAACCTAAACTTCGCAGTGAGTTTGTTAAGGTTTTACGCAATTTTGTTCAGCAGGTCCTCGATAGTCTAGTTGGTGGAGAAGCGCTTATGCTTAATGTGGTTATAGACGAAACGTACACTCCTTACATAAAAAGCGAAGCTGGCATCCACCGTGAAGTCTCAAACCTCTCCGGCGGAGAACGCACACTTCTGGCTTTCGCTTACCGCTTAGGTTTAGGCCAATTAATTATGCAGTCTCGAACTGGCCATGGCTTAAGTATGCTTGTGCTTGATGAGCCCACGGAAAACTTGGGAAGCGAAGATGGCAGCATAGAGCGGTTAGCTGAAGCCATAAGCCGATTCAAAGCAATTGAACAAATAATTGCAGTTACTCATAGTGAAGCGTTCGCTAGCAAAGCAGACCATGTAGTTATTTTGGAAAAAGAAGCTGGAAACAGCAAAATCTCAATTGAACGATAACAAGCTTGATTCTATTAATGCATAAGTTTATAGAGAAAAATGCTTTTTATATAAACTTATATTCTTGCATCTGTTTAATTCTATGGCCTAGATTCTGGTAAAAGCTTATATCCGCTTTTAACCAAAGACAATGGCTAACTAACTTGGTGATTTAATGAAATCTAAAACAAAAAACTTGAAAATCTTAGCTTTGATTCTTCTAACTTCAACGCTTCTAATAATTGGAAGTGGAGCCGCATCAGTAAAAGCAGCAACTGAGCCAACCGTTTACGTTTACAACTCGCAAGGCGGAGATATCGCTGCTAATGGAACACAGCTTACACCATCAACCAACTACAATTACACTGATGGAGACACCGTAAACTACACTCCAGTTCCAGGTACAGGATTTGCTTTCTTATGCTGGGATTGGCTTGGCACTGCAACCCCAGTCACATCCACCAGCAACACTCTTACAGAAACACTTTCAGCATCAGATGCATGCGCCATACAAGCATTGTTCGTCCCGATCAGTAACGCAACCCAAACTGCAACAGGAAGCGGATCAGCCAGCGTCACTACACTACTATCCGCAGGAGGAACAACATCTCCATCAGGAGGAAGCGGATCAGCCCAATACACAAACTACACCATCGGCTCATCTGCTAGCTTCACAGCAACTGCAAGTTCCGACTTCAAATTCCTATACTGGTTAGTCGTCAGCGCACAAGGCAGAAGCTATTACACCACAAGCAATATTGACTTAGCAATTCCCACAAGCGCAATCGCCGTACAAGCATTTTTCGTTCCAACCGCCAGCACAGTGACAATACCCGAATTCTCCTCTATAATCGTCGCAGTTTTAGCCGTAGCCTTAACAGTAAGTGCAATCGGTACGGTCGCATACAAAAGGTCTAAAAAGTAAGAAGAAAATTTCTTCTCTTTTTTTGTTTTTTTAAAATTTAGCCATTTTTTGCTTCAAAGATTACTAGATGTTTGAGCTGGCTTTTTCTATGATAGCCAACAAGAGGTATTTTGTGGATGGACCTAATCGATTCTTGTAAAGACCCCTCCCTCCGTCTCTGTCTCTCTGTCCATCCTTAAGCGATAAGCCCTCTTTTTC
>DATIXS010000186.1:0-5458 GCA_035518335.1 Candidatus Acidiferrum sp. | reverse complement strand
ATTTCGCTATAAAATTCTTCTCCATGCGTTTCAGCAGTTCTTAAACCGCCTTTTCTGCCAGCTTCGGCAACAGTCATTTGACCTTTTTTCTGCGACAAAATACTTCACCTCTATTAGAAAAAAAAAGCTAAACTTAAGTCAAGATTATTAGAAATGGAGCAAAAATAGATAATATAATATTTTATTCTGCTTCTCGCTCTTTACCTTCTTGAATTAGTTTTCGGACCCTTTGTCCACCTCTGTGACCTGCTTCTTCAAGGCTTGTTTTCCCTGCAGCGGCAGTTGTTCCTTCGTGTTGCTTTGCGCGTTCAGAACCACCTTTGCTACCTATCTCGCTGTAAAATTCTGGACCTCGCTCTTGAGAAACCTTTTCGCCACCTTTCCGACCTATTTCTTCGTAAAATTCCCTGCCGTGTGTTGCTGCGGTTTTTTCTCCACCTTTCCTTCCTGCCTCAGCAACGGTCATCTTGCCTTTTCTATTTTCCTCACGCATGCTCAAAACTCATTCACCTCCTATTATAGTGCGGAAAACTAACATGATTAGAAGCCTGATAACTGTTCATAAACTTATGTGGTTGTGGTATAGCAATAACATAGTAACCAAGTGTGTGAAAATCTTTTCGAAGCGAAAAATTGAACAAAATCCAGGTAACAAATCATACAATAAAGGTCAAATAAACATCATGAGTTAGCTTAAATATCTCGAATTTGTCAACATAAATCGTTAGGTAACTTGAATGAAAGTGCTTCTTGTCAATCCTCCACAAACATTTTATCCAGGCTCAGAACAGCCGGCGGGAAATATTCCTTTGGGCTTAATGTATATTGCAGCGGTTCTAGAAGCTGCAGGTTACAAAGCTGATATATTGGATGCTTTCATGGCTGATTGTTTATTCCAAAAAAAAGGTGAAGCTCTTAGCGTTGGGATGCCGTTTGATCAAATAAAACAAGAAATTCGCAATCGTAAACCAGATATTATTGGCATAGCAGGACCATTTTCTTGTCAAATAGAAAATTCAGTTAAAGTAAGTGAATTAGCTAAACAAGTTGACCCAACTATTTTGACTGTTGTAGGTGGTCCTCATGTCACTACGGTGCCAAAAGAGTTTCTTGAGGAAACAAAAAATGTTGACGTTGCTGTAATGGGTGAAGGAGAATACGCTATGCTTGACATAGCCAAGTTTTTTGAAGGCAAAAAAGAGTTGCGTGATATTCTTGGGGTGGCCTACCGTCAAAATGGAAAAGTAACGGTTAATTCTCCGAGACCCTTCATCAGAAACTTGGATGAGCTTCCGTACCCTGCTTATGACTTAGTAAATATGAACAAGTACTTAGCCAACAAAAAAATAGGTTATCGCAGCTTCAGAAACAAAGCAATATCGATGGTAACAAGCAGAGGATGCCCTTTTAACTGTTGTTTTTGCTCCGTTCATTTACATATGGGCAAAGAGTTTAGAGCCAACTCTGCAAGTTACGTCTTAAATCACATCGATTATGTTGTGGAAAAATTTGATGTCCAGAACATTTTTTTTGAGGACGACAATCTTACCTTTGACTTAAGCAGGTTTGAAGCAATCTGCGATGGATTAATTGAAAAGAAAACTAAGATAGGTTGGGAAACACCAAACGGAGTTAGAGCAGATTGCTTAGACTTAAATTTGCTTCAAAAAATGAAAAAGGCAGGTGCCCAAAGTGTATTTTTCGGGGTAGAATCAGGTGACCAACAAATCTTGAATAATGTAATTTGTAAAAGCCTGAACTTAGATCGAGTTGTAGAGGTCGCAAAAATTTGCAAAGACATCAAGTTAAAGACCGGCGCATTTTACATTATTGGTTTTCCAGGCGAAACAAAAGAGAATATGCAGAAAACCGTTGATTTTGCTTTAAAGCTTAAACGTGATTTTGATGTCGGAATGCACCTGTTCATCGCTACTCCGTCTTATGGGACAAGATTGTATGATGAGTGTAAAGCTAAGGGGTATATTCGAGAAGATTTGAGTTGGAATTCTTTTGCTGAGGCTCGTCAACCCAAAGGTATGCCTCTAATTTCTACCGATGACTTTACTCCTCAAGAAGTTAAGGACATAGCGGCTAAGGCGCTTGAAGAGTACAAAAAACTGTCTTTACTCAACCATATTAAAAATCCCAGAAAGGCATTAAAAACTGCATTTGATCAGCCGCAGTTGATTTTGAAATACATTAAAAACTTGCTTTAATTGAAAGAAGGAGGCGGACAATCGCGCATAGCACAGCTTCCTCCTTCTTCTCTGGAGTTGCTTGAGAAGAAGAAACTTGTGAGGAGCGCACTTCTATTTACGCTTAGCTGTTGCTCTGATGAGCGCCTGAGTTTTGAGTAGATGTTTAAGTCTTTACTAGTTTACTAGAGGTTCTTGAGAAAGATATGAAACGGGCCCGCTGGGATTTGAACCCAGGATTTTCGGCTAACTCCCACTTTTATGAAGCATCCGGAGGCCGACGCCTTAATCCGTACTAGACTACGAGCCCACAATTTACAAACCAACATGCCTATTTAATTTAAAGCTAACTTTGTTATTCTTGGATTAGCTCTTCATCTATCCACCAAGCCTTCTTTTTCCCAGAACGTTCGCCAGCATAATATTCAATTATGGATTTCCCAACTTGTTTTTTTGAATTACGCTGGATTTTTCTAAGCCTGTTAAGCACGAGCCACCTGTTGGTTTTAAGGTACTCGGCCAATTCAGGGGTAGTTGCGCCTTTGTAATTTAGGAGGTACTCCATTATTTTATGATCCACCTCGTCGATACAGTAAGAGTGCGGATTTATCTTCCCATGTTGAAAAGTGAGCAGTTCCAAATCAGCAAGGTATTTTCTGATTTGCCCAAATTCTTGCTCAATTTTCCCCATTCTCCCCTCCAAAGCTAATAGCTTGTCCGCTTTAGGTGTTTTCTGCAACTTTTCGTTTATCGCTTCTCTGATAAAGGAGCTTCGATCGCCTTCAGGAATACGCAACGCCATTTCCTGATACACTTCTTCTGGAAGCTTCACAGTTACAATTCTTATTTCGCTCAACATTGACACCTCAGCAATCTTATGACCGTCTTGTTATTTCATAGTTTCTCTTCTTGTATTTTTTATGCGGAGTTTGCACAAATTTTTTTCTTTGTGTTTTTAGATTGCTTTTCCGATTTAAACCTTAATTTGTTTGCAGGTTGCGTCAGGAAAAGGCCCCAAATGTCCTAGAAAGTCCCAAATTGTCCGTATTTGCCCCAAAAAGTCTCGAAACGTCTTAGATGCAATTTTTGTTTGGACCAAAAATAAACAAACTAATTGTTTACATGTCGATCGGCATTTAAATGCATGTCAGATTAGGCAATAATATTTATTTGGGAACTGTAAAGTAGAGGATACGGTGACTCAAAGTTGATTGATTGGTCCCAAAAGCAGCTATTAATTCTCGCATTTGACCATCGAGCGTCATTTCTTGAAAAAATGTTTGAAATAAAGAATCGCCAACCCACATCTGAAGAAAAGAAGCAAATCGAGGATTACAAAAAAATTATTTTCGAAGGCTTCAAACTTTCAGTAAAGAAGAGCGTCCCGAAAGAGATTGCAGGATTATTAGTAGATGAAGAATTTGGAAGCGCTGTTCTTCGAGATGCAAAAAAAAATGGATTAACATTTGCCATGCCAGTGGAGAAGTCGGGTCAAGAAGAATTTGATTTTGATTATGGAGACAACTTTGCAAAACACATTGAGGAGTTCGACCCAACTTTTGTGAAAGTACTAGTACGTTATAATCCTGAAGGCGATGCAAGCCTAAATAAAAGGCAACTTCTAAGACTAAAAAAACTCAGCGATTACCTTGCACAAAAAAAGAAACCGTTCCTCTTTGAACTCATCGTGCCAGCACTCCCAACTCAACTTTCAAAACTTGGAGGATCAAAAGAAGTTTACGATACCGAGTTAAGACCAAAACTCATGGTAACCAGCTTAAAAGAAATTCAGGCTGCAGGAGTTGAACCATCTATTTGGAAACTAGAAGGCGTTGACAAACCCGAAGCAGCAAAGGCAGTTGTAAAGCAAGCACAAAGCAACGGAAGAAAAGCAGGAGTCATAACCTTGGGACGAGGAGAATCTAAAGAAAAAGTGCAAGAATGGCTAAGAGTCGGAGCCAAAATACCAGGCATCATTGGATTCGCCGTTGGAAGAACAATTTTCTGGCAACCTTTGGCAGACTACAGAACAGGCAAAGTTAATAGAAAAGAAGCGGTAGAAAAGGTTGCCCAAAACTATATAGAGTTTACAGAGTTATGGCTAAATGAATGTAAAAGGAGCTAAAAAAAATGACTTCATTAAGATCTTTGTCGCCATCATTAACAAGAATCACCACTGCCGGAGCAGTAGGCGCCGCTCTCCACATTGGCAAAGGAGACCCAGATAAAGTTGATCAAACTGCTTTGGATTTTTCTAGAGCAGTTCTAAACCAGACTGAAGTCGATGGTGAAGTTATTTGTTGTGAGGGACCCAAAGATTGCGCTCCAGCATTTAGTTACAGAGAAAAAGTCGGTACAGGAAACGGCCCAAAAGTGGAATTTGTCATCGACCAAGTTGATGGTACAACAGCAACCTCCAAGGGAAAGAAGGATGCGATCTCAGCGTTGGCATGTGCTCCAGCAGGTTGTCTGCAAGTTCTTCCTGACGACGGATATTACTTCAAGATAGCAACCAACGGCTTATCGAAAAGAAAAATTTCACCCGAGATGTCTATCGAAGAAATAGTGGAAACCGTCGCGTCATGCAAAAAACTGCAGCTTCCAAATTTCACCGTGATCATGCTCGAGCGCGAGAGACACGCAGACTTACTTAAAAGGCTAAGAAAAATGGGCGTAAGAATCATTTTGATAACTGACGGAGATATTGCAGGTTCAATCGTTACTTGTTTACCTGATTCAGGTATTGACTTGCTTATTGGTGCAGGAGCAGGGGCTGAAGCCACCATTGCTGCAACAGCAGTAAAATGTCTTGGCGGTACTATGCTTGTTAATGTTTGGAAAGATAAAAAAGATGATGCGAACCGAATGAAAAGACTGGAGGCTGCAGGCGTAGATATTAATAAAACCTATAATGAGGCGGAATTGGCGAAAGGCAATGAAATGATCTTTGCAGCTTCTGGCGTAACTAAGGGTGAAATGCTTGATGGTGTGCGATTTACTCCAACTGGCGCCATTGTTAAGTCTTTTTGCACTAGATTGCCAAGTGGAACCATTGAGAGATCAGAAACCATTTTGAAGTTCAGCGGCCACCCCGTGTATAGCCAAATAACCTAGTTTTTCAATTCCTTTCTTATTTTTCTTTTCAGATATTTAAGAACATATACGGAAAAATATGGTTTCTATAAGTTTTGATAGCACAATTCAGCTGAGAAGATATTTGGGAAGACTAAATCATGCGCAAAATGAAGGAGTTACAGTAAGTT
>DATIXS010000185.1:0-3126 GCA_035518335.1 Candidatus Acidiferrum sp. | reverse complement strand
CGTAAAAAAAAGCAGCAAACATTATTATTCAAAACTGAACAGCAATTCGCAATCAAATAGTCTTGAGTGGATATGAGTATTCATAGAAACAAGATCAGAACCATTAGAATTGTTAAGCATAATTGATAACGTAATTTGATCCGCAAAGTTTATTGAAATGAAGAAAACATAATTAGAACTATTGTTTCTTGACGATTTGATTTTTATGAAGTTTGAAACAAGAATTATTGAAATTATACCGAGAACCTCTGACGTAATAAGCTACAGGTTTCCCAGACCTGCAGAATTAACTTACAAACCAGGCCAATATTTCATGATAAATATTAAGCAAAACGATAAAGAACTAACTCACCACTTCAGCTTCAGTAGCAGCCCAACACAAAAAGAATATTTCGAATTTACGAAAAAATTAACCGACCATGAATATTCCACAGTTTTAAAAGCCGCGAAAGTCGGCGACTGGGCAAGCATAGATGCTCCATACGGGCAATTCACTTTTGAAGGAGAGTTCCCCAAAATTTGCTTGCTTGGAGGAGGCATAGGTATAACCCCGTTCATGAGCATCTGCAAATATGCCACAGATAAGCAATTGGATTCTAAAATTACTCTCTTCTACGGATGTCGCACTGAAGCAGATATCGCATTCAAAGATGAACTTGAAACTATGCAAAAAGAAAACAAGAACCTAAAAATTGTGTGCATCGTTAACCAGCCTACAAGTCAATGGGCTGGGGAAACTGGTGTTATAACCGCAGAAATGATTAAGAAAGCGATGCCCGATTACGTTGAAAACGTGTTTTATACTTGCGGGCCACCTCCAATGGTTAAAGCGATGGAAACAATTATTGAAAGCTTAGGCTTACCAAAAAACCAAATGAAACAGGAGTATTTTACTGGTTACCCCTAACAGCTTGTTTCTGATATAGCCGTTGCGCATACAATTACGCCAAACAGCTAGAAGATACGAAGCTAGTCCTTCAACTACAAAGAAGCCAATCAAAGTGAGGAAGAACCCTAAAGCTGATAAGTAGGGATTGGTTATTTCAATAGAGCCTGTTCGTGGCTGAGTATTTTAAGAAAGTCTAGAAAACCATTGCCCACTATCAGAGATATTACACCGAACAGTAGAAGCACTATCCACTGCCTCATAATTAGCACTTTATCCGTAGTCATAGTAACTACGTTTTACGTTTTTGCCTTCGCTTGCTTTCAGAATATTGATTGGCTTAATTTTTGAAATCCGTATGCTTTTGGAAGCTAATCGTATCGTATTAGCTACTTTTTCGCGTATTAAATTGTTGAAGAAAAAGAGTTAGGGGTAGAACCTGCGTGTTGTTCTTGGAAATGGAATAGCGTCTAAGATATTGTCTAAATCAAGCATCCAAGTCAATAGACGTTCAAGTCCCATTCCAAAACCGACGTGCGGTACAGTTCCATAGCGACGTAGATCAAGGTACCATTCATAGTCTTCTGGCTTCAAACCCTGTGCTTTCATACGTGAAATGAGCATGTCCTTGTCTTCTTCCCTTGCACCGCCAGTGCTGATTTCGCCTATTCGGGGAACCATCATGTCAACTGACATTGCAATTTCAGGATGATCTGTGTAGGTTTTACAGTAAAATGCCTTAATTGCTGTTGGATAATCATAGACGAAGAAAGGTTTTCCGAAGTTTTCCGCGAGCAACTTTTCATCCTCGTAACCTAAGTCTTCTCCCCAATTCAGTGATGGATTATTCGTTTTGAGGCGCTCTATTGCTTCAGCATAGGTTATGCGTGGAAAAGGCGTTTTAACATCCTTAAGCTTACCAATGTCTGCGCCGATTTCCATGAATTCTTTTTGGCAAGTATCGGCGATAGCTTGGCAAACATGGACCATTAAGCCTTCTTCAAACTTCATCAAATCATTCATATCAGCGAACGGCCATTCGCCTTCCATATGCCAATATTCGGTCAAATGCCTAATTGTTCGGCTTTTTTCAGCTCGAAAAGATGGAGCTATACAGTAAACGTTTTCTAAAGAGTAGATCAGGATTTCAAGGTAGAGCTGGCTGCTCTGGGTTAGATATAGTTCTTGGTCGAAATATTTCAAGCCAAAAAGCGTCGAACCGCCTTCTACTGCTGCCGAAATAAACATAGGCGGTGAAACCTCAGTAAAATTCTGTTTTTTGAAGTATTGGCGAGTTGCTTCTAATACGTCTCCGCGGACTTTCATCATTAAATTCATTTTTCTGCTTCGAAGCCAGAGATGGCGCATGTCGCGGATGAATTCTTCGCTCTTATCTTTAGAAATAGGAAAAGTTTCTGCTAGACCGATAATTGTAATGTTTTCTGCGCTGATTTCGTATCCACCTGGAGCGCGCTTGTCCTCACGAGCAGTACCTTCAAGCATTAAGGAGGATTCTATTGTTAATCGTTGTGCTTCTCCCCAGCCGAGGCTTGTTTTCTTAACAGTGCATTGTATGAAACCTGTTGAGTCGCGAACTATAAGGAAAATGAGTTCTTTTCCCTCACGTTTTCGATAAATCCAGCCGCGAATCATAACTTTTTGGTCTGAACAACATCCTTCCAATATTTTGTTTATTTTCTGCAACGCCATCAGCATCGACCGTTTCCAATATACTTATTTTCAACCCTAAATGCCTATCGATTTACATTTAAGTTTAGGAATAGGTTTCGTGATATTGAGATTTACATCGCTTAAACACAAAATTAGAAAGAGTAATGACTGACGCTTTTTGACAAGAACTGAAAACTCCATGCATCAATAAAATCGGCTTACCAATACTCAAAAATTGTCAATTAATTAAGCTACTTTTTAACATTTGCGATTGTTATGTTGCCCGTAATTCTTAAATCGCCCTTAATATGAGCATAGTTCTGTCAGACAAAAATGCAAGGCGCGCAAGAAGGAAACTATAAGCTTAAAGCTTTGAAAATTACAGCAATTGCCATTTTCAGTGTTGTAATACTTGAAGTGTCAATAGGTTTATTCGTTAATAGTTTAGCAATCTTAAGTGACGGCTTGCATTGTTTGCTAGACGCAATTTCAACCATAATGTTATACTTTGCAGTTCGTGCTTCAATAAAGCCTCCCGATGAAGAACACACTTATGGGCATGAAAAATT
>DATIXS010000184.1:0-2819 GCA_035518335.1 Candidatus Acidiferrum sp. | reverse complement strand
CACAAAACCTTGCTACTCCTGTCTTCTGCCTTGTATTAGTAAAGAAAATAAACTTCCCATTGTTCTGGGCAGCATGAGCTAATCTCTTTGTTATTACGTCTCTATCCTGTTCTAAGAAGGCTGATATTTCCCAGCCTTCGCTAACGGCAGTAGCTATAAGTGCTTTCTCAAAAGTATTTCCTACCTCAAACAATAACTTTAGGTCGCCATTTGTAAAAGCGTGAGAATTGTTATCAGCTTCCAAATTGAGTAGTTGACCTTTTCTAAACGTGACTACTTTATCTATCGTTAGCAGGTAAGACCGAATAGCTGTAATTATGCTTAAGATTCCGTTATTCTTGAATCCCTTTTGTGCTTGTTCCGTTTGAAAAGTCAAAAAAAGCTTTTTGATTTCTTTACTATCCATTTTTCTTATATCAGCTATAGAAACATTGGTTGCTTGTAGAAATCTTACTAATCTGCTTGCATATTGATGTCTTGTACTCTTTTTGTTAAACTCACTCAGCCATGATTCTATCGATGGGTCACTATTCAAGATCTTTAGCTGTTCATCAGTAAAGTTAGACCAAGCACTGTCTAAAACTCTATCTTTAAATTCAGACATTTCTCAGACTCTCAGTATTAGTATTATAGCAGACTGTCTTATAAAGTTAGTGAAATTCTAATACCATCAGTCTCAGTACTGTGTAATTTAAGAGTTTTCGTAAATGGCTTAGAGTTTCTTCGTTTTTTGTTCAAGTTTCTTTAGAAATTTTTATGGCTCAACTTTGATTATTTGCGGGATTTTTCCAGTGGTTCCAACCTGGCCTTTGTAAATTATCAATATCCCTTCTACGCCTTGTATCGATAATCCTCTGCTTATTCCGGCTTTAATTGCCGCTTGCACATTTTCACCTTTGACTACGTTACCCACGCATGTAGCTGCTGCATCGGCTAAACCCGCATTTTTGCAGAATACCGTCGCTGCCTCGGCGTCACCAAAACTAAATGCATGACTAAAGCGCCCTGAACTTGTGGCAACACCAATTGGAAAGTCGGTAAGTCGAAAGCCGAATTTCTTTGATAAAGGCTCTTCCCCAACAGCAACTGCCACGTCGATTGGAGTGTTTGATGTTGCCGAGATTTCTCCACCATTTTCGACAACAGCCACTTGACAACCTTTATTGATTATATCGTTTACCGCCAAATCGGCTATGACGCCTGCCACTGCAGCCATAGGCCCAACTCCCGCTTCTTCTGCGGCTTGAGCCATTAGTTTAGCAACAATTGGCTTTTCAGGTGGAGTAACTGGTTTGAGAGTGAGAAGAAATTTTGGGTTTGCTCTATTGTAGATTTCAAGTTCTTGTCTGTTGCGCTTGATTGATTCGATGGCGGTTTGGATTCCTTTTTTCTGGTCAGAAATTATGGTACATTGAGATTCTTTTAGAGTAAATTTTTCTTTGAAGAGATCATTGTTCATTAGTGTTTCCTATTATTCCCTGAATGATCATTGCCGTTTTGTTTGACAGATTTTATTGCTCTTGCTGGGCATGCGTCAACGCAGATACTACATGTGCTTCCGACACATTTTTCCTTATCAAACACTATAGTCGAGTCTTCGTCAATGCGTATGGCCTCGACGGGACAGAGAGCAACACAAGAACCGCAGCTGAAACATTTCTCTGAGTCAACTTCTATGAGTTTAGGCACTGTTACCGAGATGCCTCTTTCTCTGAAAGCTTTCACTATTTTTTCCTGTTGCTCGTCTGGGATTTCAGCGAGAATTTCGCCGCCTTTTGAGTTCATGTGTGCTGACAAAATAACCATTGGTAGTTTGTACTCTATGATTATTTGGGAAGCTATAGGCTGCGATACTTGTTCTTCGGAGAATCTGATTAGAATACGTGCCATGTTTTTACCGTCCTAAGAGTTTTGAAACGTCTTCTGAAGTGACTATTCCCAAAACTTTCCTTTCAATATCAATAACTGGTAATGCTGAAATGTTATGTTGTGCCATACGTTTTGAAGCAACTTCAAGGGGCTCATCAGGTTTTGCTGTGAAGACATTGTGTGTTTCAATATCGGTTAGCGCTTTTTTGCCTTCGGCCATAGCGCGAGTTACGTCCCAAGAGGTAACTATCCCTTTCAGCTTGCCAGTTTCATCAATAACAACTATGTGATTGACGGATTTGGTTACGATTCTGTGAGCAATGGCTTGTATTTCTTCATTTTCAGTGCATGTCACTGCTGGATGCATAACGCTCATGACGAAGGGTATTTCTTCAGTCTGCCTCATGGGTCTAAAAACAGTGTCCTTGGGTAAACGCTCAACTGGTGAGCTTAAGAAAAATGTGCCTTGCTCTATCCAAGATTTCAGTGTCGCTGAAACTTTCTTAGCCATCTTTATGCTCGACAGTGAGCTGACGCGTACTTTCTTTTCGTTAATTGTTATTGATCCAGATTTTAGTTCTTCATAGCTCACTTGCCTAAGCTTCGGTCTATCCCTACGTGGGACACTATAATCAACTACATCAGTCATGATTTCGCTGTCACGGATCGCTGTTTTCTTCGCCAAACCCTCATTTAAAACTGGAATTGGAATTCCCAAACCAACATATAGTGACGTACCATACCGAGTGAAAGCAGCACCTTGCAAGAACTCTGGCGACATCTTCTTAGCATCTCCTTTGACCATCAAAGTGCCGTTTAGGTTTTTGGGGCTATGCTGAGTACCCTCTCCAATAACGTAACCTTGTCCACCACCAAGGAAGATGCGGGTACCCATGCCAATAGTCTCGTAATCAGGATCATTCATTAGCGGGTTCAATTCGCCAGCACCA
>DATIXS010000183.1:0-7810 GCA_035518335.1 Candidatus Acidiferrum sp. | reverse complement strand
GACAAAATTTGTGAGTTAATTATTTAATTAACTCTTTGCAAAATTTAAAATGAAGCGATCTTGAAGGAAAGTAATAAAACGAATCAATAATCTTATATATTACTACTCAATATAATCCGATTACTAAAATGAGGGGTACATTGAATGTTAAAAACAATGGATTTGCCTGAATGCAAAACATTCAACGAACAAAAAACAATTATTGACTCCAACACGTCAAATGAACATGCAACTGAAGACGGAATTAATCTTAACGCAGAAATCAATAATAAAACAATAATAACCTATTTGCACTGGAAATTTCCAGACAGAGAACATAACGAAGATAAAAAATGGGTATCCCTGCTCTTAAGTGATCTTAATTACGCAGGCATTAAAAACTATAATCAAATAGAAAAAGTCGTTAATGATAATTTGAAGTGGTTTGGCTCTTTTGAAAAAGCCAACCCCCCTTCAAACTCCATTAATGACAGTTTCTCAGACATTGGGGCACTAAGAATTATTTTGACTGAAAAATTTTACCCCTAATGCGCAGCTTCTCTAGAGATAGGCTGCTGTTGGGAGATGCAGTGAATTGCTCCAAACCCACATATCAAGTCTACGCAATCTATCCCAACCACTTTTCTTTTTGGAAAAAGTTTCTGAAGGATAAATAAAGCTAGTTCGTCTTTGTCTGATTCAAACGTTGGAACTAAAACCGTTTTGTTGCCTATGTAGAAGTTTGTGTAGCTTGCGGGGAGTCTTTTTTTGTTGCATTCTATGTTTCCTGGCATGGGCAGCTTGATGATGTTTAGTTTTTTACCGTCCTGATCCGTGGATTGACAAAGTATTTCGTAATTTTTTCTGAGGGCTTCTGCGTTTTCGTCATTGCCTTCTTCAAAAGCGCAGACTACTGTCGTTGGGTTAACGAACCGTGCAAGGTCATCAACGTGGCCGTCTGTGTCATCTCCTACAATGCCGCATCTTAACCAAATAATGTTAGTTACGCCCAAGTAATCTTTGAGGTACTTTTCGATTTCTTCTTTGTCAAGTTGAGCATTTCTGTTCTTGTTAAGAAGACATTGCTCAGTTGTTAGCAAGGTTCCTTTTCCATTAACATCAATAGAGCCCCCTTCCAAAACGATGCCCGGTTCAAAACAATTCAACCGCATTGAATTGTTTATTATTCTGGGAATCTGGGCATCTTTAAGAAGTTCTTGGTATTTTTCTCCCCACGAATTGAAAATCCAGCGAACCATGGCTAATTTTTGTTCCTGATTCATTACAAATATTGGGCCATAATCTCGAAACCAAACATCAGCATAATCAAATTCGTAAAAACGTATTTTCTTCAAATCGATTTTTCTTTTTTCAAATAGGATAGTTATTCTTTTCTTCATATCTACGTCTTTGATAAAAAGGTTGACGTACTCGTCTTTGTGGATTAATTTGATAATTTTAAGGAAAGTTTCCTCGACCTTTTCAACGCCAGATGTGAAAGTTGTGGGGTCGTGTGGCCAAGCTAGCCAAATGGCTTCATGCTTACACCATTCAGGAGGCATGCTGTATCCTAATTCGCGAGGTGTTTTGTTTGATAAACAATTTGCATCCGACATTATATTGCCTCAGTGACAATTTTCAAGAAGCGACTTGTATGAGTCGGGTCGTCGATTTTTCAGAAAACCCCATCCTTCTTGAATTTTTTTGTTTTTGATTAGGTCAACTTTGACAACCAAGGTCTCCTCTTTAGAATTGCTTGCTTCTCCGAGGACTTTTCCAAATGAGTCACAAACAAACGAGCCGCCCCAAAAATTCAGTTGACCTTCTTTGCCTACTCGATTAACTGAGGCAACATGAACTCCATTAGCTATGGCGTGTGCACGCTGCACTGTTTTCCATGCATCATGCCAGTCGCCGTCAGATGAATTATAACCTTCAATATAGCCGATTGCTGTAGGATAGAAAATGATTTCTGCACCTTTAAGAGCATTGATTCTGGCGGCTTCAGGGAACCATTGGTCGTAGCAGATGAGAACTCCTACGCTGGCATAATTTGTTTTATGAACTTGGTAGCCTTGGTTACCTGCTTCAAAATAGTTTTTTTCATAAAACAATGGGTCCTGTGGGATGTGTATCTTGCGGTAGTAACCTGAAATTTTTCCATCTGCATCAATTATTACAGCAGAATTGTAGTATTTACCATTTGGTGCCAATTCAAACAAGGGTGCAATTATAACTATTTTTTTCTCTTTCGCTAACTCCGAGAAAACCTTTGTGGAATCTCCAGGAATAGTTTCAGCTAATTGGCTAGCGTCCTGTTTTTCTTCTTGTGGAAAATAACGAGTTCTGTACAGTTCCTGAAGGCAAATAATTTGAGCTCCATTTGCGGCAGCTTCTTTAATTTTTTTTATTGTCTTTTGCATGTTTGCTGCTATGTTTTCTGAAACAGACGTTTGTATTAGGCCAATCGCAACGATTTTTGTTTTTTTCTCGGTTTCAGTGGATGCCATTTTGTTTTCTAATTGCAATTATGTGATGGCTGGTCGTAATAACTTTTTTGAACCAAACGCTTGGACTAGGCAAAAGAATGAGCCCAAAACAATAGTTCAGTTAGGTTTGCCGATTCCCATATGCTTGATAAAGTCTTAATCAAAATTATTAATTAGGGATTGGAGGCTATCTGTTATTTTTATTGTTTTCTGTTTTGCGTTTTCCTTTATTTTTTAATGCCCTTAAATGCGTAATCAAAGAATTTTTCAGTCGTTCCCTCACAAGTCCATTCAGATCGCATTCTTGTTTTCTTTTCAATCCTGCGCAATTCTGAAAGCAAAAGTCGATTTAGGTCTCTGGCGCTTTCTCCTTTCAATTCGGCATTAACTTCAAATCCTTTGTCGGCTGGCTTTATGGAGCCGTTTTTTATTGTTTGTTCCAAGACTGGTTTTATTGCAAACGGGTCAGCGCTACTTATCTTTGCAGATAACTTGAATTTTTTCTCAGGCACGAAGTTTCAATCCAGGGGTTCTTGCGTTTTAGCGGTTTGCATGTCTTTCCGAATGTAATTGTCCGCCTGTTGCCCAATTGCCCTTCGGCTCTTCATAAATTACGATTGTTACTGCATCCTTAGGGATACTCATGTCCTCGAAGACTTTTGTTATTCCCTCAACTGTTTTCTTTTTGTTCTCATCACTCATTCCTTCCCAAACAGAAACCTGAACTATAGGCATACATTTTACCTCAATCACCATTTCTTGTTCGTTTTATTATACCTTCGCTTAGTATGATTTTGCTGAAATTTGTCCTGCGAAGGTTTAAATTAGCGCTTACATATGAAATTTTAGGGAGAAATGTTTTTGCCGCAATCAAATACACAACCTGCTTCCTTGTCAAAAAGAGCCACAATAGGTTTTGTCCTTTCATTGGTTGGAGGTCTACTGATTTTGTTGCGTGGCATTGTCAGAATTGTAGCAGGTGACGTTATTACTTTTGTTGGATCTGATGAAGTCAGACATAGATTTCTAGCTGGGCTAGCACTCAACATAATCGGTGGAATCGCAGTCGTATTTGGAATCCTAATTATTATTGGAGCTTACCTAATTTACAACAGAATGGAAACTGCTGGAGGCATCATCGTCATTATGTTTTCAGTGCTAAGCATTTTTGTAGGTAGCGGCTGGCTAATTGGCTTAATCTTGGGCTTAATAGGCGCCGTCCTTGCCTTCTTCAAAAAATAACAAATAGATGGCGACATCAAGTGATTAGACATAAAGAAGAAATCCGCAAACAATTCCGAGGTTAATGAGAGAATTCCCATCCTGAGATTTTGGGTGGTTAAGTTTTCCGCTTTGCCTGTCAGGCTTTAAATATAGAAAAGTATTTCCATAATCCAGCAATAACTAACAATTCAGGCACAACTTGATGGAAAGAAAAGATTACCTCCAAACACCAGTTAAACACATAAAAATAGATGGTCCGCTGACAGTTGACAAGTTGATACAGCAGTTTAATAATTCAGGCGCTCTTGGAGCAGGACGCCTAGCTACTGCTTGCGGCATCTACGAGAAAATGCTCAAAGACAAAGACTGCACGATCTTCTTAGCGCTTTCAGGCGCAGTTGTGCCTGCAGGTATGAGGACAATAATTACTGATTTGATTAGAAAGAAACTTGTAGATGTTATAGTAAGTACCGGTGCATGCATGGTTCATGACGCCATAGAAGCAATCGGAGGGCATCATTACCAAGGCGGATGGGCGGTAAATGATAATGAATTATACAAATATCATTTATTCAGGATTTATGACATTTTTGTTCCAGAAGAAGACTACGTTAAACTAGATTTCAAATTATCAGAAATGTATGACAATATTGCTGCTGAACTGAAAGGTGAAAGCTTAGCTTCAAACGATTTTGCAAGAGAAATAGGCAAACGTCTCACTGACAAAAACTCTATCTTGCGAGCAGCCTATGAAGAGAACGTTCCAATCTTTCTTCCCTCGGTACGCGACTCAGAATTCGGTTTTATTCATTGGCTGCACTCATCCCAACAAAGCCCGAAACCAGTGCTTCTACTGGATGCTTTCAAAGATGTACCAACGATATGCAATATCTGCGCTAAATCAACTAAAAACGGCATGATAGTTATAGGCGGCGGAGTTCCACGAAATACTATCCAATCATCAGCTATAGCATCTAAGAAAGGATTAGACTACGCTATAGTAATCACTCTAGATAGGCCCGAGACAGGAGGCTTATCAGGCTCAACATTGGAAGAAACCGTTAGTTGGGGAAAAATGAAAGGACAAGCCGATCATGTAATGGTTATAGGAGAAGCGCTTATGGTTTTCCCATTTATTGTTGCTTCCGTCCTTGAACGTTTAGGTAGCGACTTTGGACGGATTCCTCGTTTCCAATTTGAAAAAACAAACAAAGGAAGCTAAGAAATGACAGATAGCAACGATTCAGAGCAGTACTGCGGCAACTGTGACAGCCACAACTCATACGATTACCCAACTAGTGTTTTTTGTTCCACTCGTCATTGGCAAAACCTCAATCCAATTGTTGATACGCTTTGGCGTTGCAATGACTATAATAGGGTCAGCCAAGAATGTTACTGCGTCCGGGAAGCGTTAAAAAAGAAAAATGGCGCTAAATCGGCTCAAAGTTAAAGTTAATAATTGGAACGATGTTTTACTGAAAACCTACAGCCCGGTGGTGTAGTGGTCAAGCATAGGGGCCTCTGGAGCCCTTGACGAGAGTTCGAATCTCTCCCGGGCTATTTTAACCTCAAAATGCTATCGAATCAACCAAGCATTACGTGTGCAAAACTCCACAATTCGCTATCTAGTCCTTTAGCAAAAGATTGTTGCCCTCTTGGTCCATTGGGAACAGAGTTGAGAGAAGTTTTGAACCCGTTTGCGAGATGCGCCGCTTGGGTTCATTGGTGAGCATGTCTGCCTGGTTTTTTTTTTGCAGGTAAAATGTTGCTAGAATCAGTGCTCCCTTGGAATTTTCGCCCAACCATCTTAGAAATTATCGCGCTAGCGGGACTTGGAAGTGTTCAGTTTCACAGCAGCGCGAATAAGGGTCTTGAAGGCGCCCTCGTCAATCTTCTCGCCTTCATGGATGTCGATGGCGCGCCTGATAGTTCCAGGCTGGTTGAATAACCGAGATGAGTCTTCCAGCGAAGCGCCCTTGAAGAAAGTGAGCTTGACGTGATCCTTGTATGTCTCTCCTGTGCAAATGCCGCCGTTGTGGGACCAGACGGGCGTCCCAGGATTGGTTGGCTTTACCCACTTCCACTCTTCAACAATGTCGGGGTCTGCTTCCTTGATGAGCCGGCGCACTTCGGCTAACGTTTCTCCACGCCAGTCGCCCAACTCCTTGATTCTCGCGTCGATAAGTTGTGAAGGAGACTCATTTATGCACGAGTCCTTCTTTCCTATGTTGCTCATTGTCACAAAACCCCTTTCATAGGTAAATTACTTGGGTAAATAATATATTCACTTGGTAATAGTTGTTCCGATTTCTATTGGTGGAAGTCAAGTACAACAAGAGCGAACCTCAGACATGGAACCTGCACGCGAGCTTATCGTCTAGCAAAATGCAAGAAGAAAACGCGCCTATTCTTAAAAAATCAAGTTTTTGACTATGCAAAGTCAACAAAGAAGCAAACATATTGGGATTTGTGGAATAGTAATTCATAAAACATAATAGAAAATGGGTAGCTAGAGACTGTTATTAGCACACAATTGGTGAGTTTAATGAAAAAAAAGACAAATCAGGAAATTAATTATGCAGAAGCAATACTCGCAATGCGAACAATGCTGTCACTAAACAACGCTCATGCTCGAAAATTGGAAATAAGCGATTTTGTTAGCTCAAGTGAAGAATTAATTACTGTTTGAGCAATAGAAGTTTCAAAAAAAAGAAAACGAAAATAAACAATTTGAGCAACCTTTCACTAATAAGAATTGAAAAGAATTTTGAGAAAAAACTATTTAGTAACTTGGCAAGATAATTAAGAGATGTTCATGGTTCAAAAAGACTTTATTACTGTTGCCGATAGGGCGCTGGCAAACTATATCTGGAATAAAATAAAAACTGCATCAACTACAAAAAACATAATCTTAAGCCAAGAGCAGATTTCTTTTTCTTCTCCAAAAGACAATCAAGAAACCAGAAAAATATCAATTTTTCTATATAAAATAGTAGAAGAAACAGCGGGAATAAGCATTTCTCCATCAGCAAATGACCCAGAAAGCACAAATCAACCTTATTTTGTCCTGAGTTATCTAGTTACTCCATTTACGGGAAACGACAAAGATAACCATACATTAATTGAGAAAATTATCTGTTTGGTTTTAACTACTCCTCAACTTGATACTGCAGATGATGTGAGCAATCTTCAGTTCAAAGTAAAAATAGATTCGCTTTCTTTGGATGAGCTAACTAAACTGTGGATTGCATTGGGTGTTCCGCTTAGACTTTCCCTGAGCTTAACCATTTCCACTTTTGAGCCATTGTATGACTCTCTGCGGCAAGGAATCAATGACAATTTAGCTATACAAACATCTACAATTGAAACAAGAAATGTAACTCAATCTTATCAAGTCGTTCTCAAAACTTTCACTGAGCAATCCACTGGTTGGATGAACCGGAATATGTTGATCAAGCAATGGGTGCTCCAAGAATTTAAGAAAAACACTGGCATGACTGTAGAGGAGATGCTCAGTAACCTTAATCATTTAGGCGACAAATTGGCACAACACCAGCCAACAATTCAATTTAAGAAAACCCTGAACCTATTGGCTGGATACTATCAACACCAACTTGACGAACTAAAAGGGATGCCAAAATTGTCACAAAAGCAAACAAAGAACATAGAAACTGTTACAACTTGGATAAATGATATCAATGCTTTAGTGGAGGTGTTGACTAGCTAGAACTTAAGTTGAAAAATATCTGTCTTTAAGGATTTGACTTTTATAAGGACAAATTTTAAATAAACCAATTATAAAAAAAATAGGGTGTAACGAATGGCCGACTTGAAAGACTGTCCCTTTGGTCAAGACATAAAAGATGATTGCAAAAGATGTGATTATTCCAAAAGCAACCACTATGACCCAATCACCGGAAAATGTATCAAAAGGTAACAAGATTTTTTTCATTAGCATTGACGAAATATGTTCGAAGTATTTTTAGATGCTACTTTCTTTTTCTATGACAGATGTTGTGGAAAAATCAAATGGTCTATAGAGAAAAAAGAAAACTTTTCAGGTATAGATATTAAGGCTGATTTCATATTATTCAAGTCTGATCACAATGAATATGGGG
>DATIXS010000182.1:0-8336 GCA_035518335.1 Candidatus Acidiferrum sp. | reverse complement strand
AATATTACGGTAGTTACCATTAGAATCAATGACATCGACAGTTACCGAAACACCAGTAAAGTTCGTTGGAAGAGGCTTCTGCTGATAAACATAACCCATCCAATCCTTCATACTAGCATCAGAAGCAACAGGAACACCATTGGGGAATTGACCTGCTTGCTGTGTTTGCGTTGTTCCAGAAGATACGTCCATGACTGTACCGCGTATTACTACTGGTGATCCTGAATCAGCTGCGTTATTTGGCGCAGTAACTGTTAAATCAGTTGGTCCTCTGCCTACGACGTAGATTTGGTTATCATAGCCATTAAACCAGGTATTGTAGCCGTCTGCCATAGCATAGCTCATAGCTGAAAACTCGCCTGTGTAACCCGAGAGTGTCCAGATTTCTGCTCCGGTAGTTGCATTGATAGCTCTCTGTAAAGCGCCTTTGTAAATTGGTGTGTTGATTGTGTGTTCAGATGCGACTGTGTATATTATTCCGTTTCCTACTGCGTTTATGAAGCTTGGGTAATCACCGAATGGTGAGTTTAGACCTGCGTTAGTGCTGTTGCCTGCGCCGCCATTACCATATGTCCACTGTAGAGCTCCAGTTAGTGCATTATAGCAATAGAGTATTCCTGAATAGCCCATGCTGTAGAGGTTGCCATAAGCGAGTTGCGCTTGGATTAGAGGTGTGATTGGGTTGCCGTAGTAGTCGAGAGGTGCTTGAGATGGTGTTGGACCCCATAGTTTGGCTCCTGTGTATAAGTTATATCCTACCCATTGCATAGTTTCTTTGTATCCTTCAGTGAAAACACCTGATGTTGGATCAGCTGGACCGAACAATACGGTTACGTTGCCTGGTGCTGCTGGAACTGTGTTTGTCCACATAACTGAACCTATCGCGCCTCTAGATGCGTTCAGGTTGAGAGCAAAGTACGTGTATGGTGCCCAGCTGCTGCTTACTCCTCCGCTTAACAAGCCAATGCTTACTCCAGATAGAGTTCCGCTTTCGCATAGTATCATGTTGCCGTAGAAAGCTGCGACTTGCGAGAAAGAACCGGGTAAAGTTGTCGGCAATGAAACGTTCCAGTCGTAGCATTGAGGTGCGCCTCCGTTGACTGTATTGAAGTAGCTAGTTGTACTTGCTGGACCAAAAGGACTTGCTGGAGTAACAATGTTAAAATTGGTTGTGGCAGCTGCTGGTACTCCTCCACCGACCTCTATGTTCCAATTCCATAAGCCAGATGAGTTCCATTCAGCTAAATAGCCGTTTGAAACAGTGTACATTACGGTTTCACCGTTTGGACCCATACTTATTGGAACACCGCTGGGAACGTTAGAAACGTTAAATAGGTACTGTCCTGTGTAAGCATCGTAAGCTTGGGCAAAGCTGCTTGTGAATAGAATCGGCTGCATTACACCTTTTTGGTTGGGTTGTTGCGAATCATATATGTAACCAAATGATAATGCTCCACTGGGTATTGCATTGTTTTGCCAAAGTACTTTGCCAGTTTGTAGATCTACTGCGTATGTTCCGCCGCCTTGTCCGCTTGAGTATCCTAGTGGGGCTTGGTAGTAGAGTATTCCGTCCATTATTATCGGATTGTCATATCTTTGTACATATGCAGAACCTTCAAAGTAGCTGTCTCCAACAATAGCAAAGTTGTTTCCTCCTACGATTCCGCCGGCTTGAAGTGGCTTTGTCCACATGACGTGACTTGTTTGCGAACCTATTGCATCGCCTGGGTTTCTGTTAAGTGCTGCTCCTGCGAACAGACTGTTTGCTCCGTATGCTCCGATGGCCCAAGAACCTGCTGAAGCTTCAACAGGTGAACCTGAACCTAGCCAGTTTGACGATATTGTCCACCATCCTGGGTTTTCACCGTATATTGGTCGTGTCCAATATTCAGTTGGAAGAGGATAGGTAGCCGTGAAGGGTATTGCTTGTTGCTGTACTACTATTGTTGTTGATGCACTGCTGGGTAGATAGGTGTCGTTGATCAAAGGTTCAGGTGTCATTAGACCAGGGACAAACAAGCTGGGAAAGCTAGTATCATGGTCATATGTATTGAAGTCTTGTCCTGGGAAACTGAAGGTCAAATTGTACGTGCCAACTTGGCTTGGTGCAAAAGAATAGTCTTGTGCAGACGTTGAGTCTTGAACTATACCATAGCTTTGTGTTGTTACTGTTCCGTCGGGGGCTGTAATTGTAAGTTTATAGTTGTGGAATCTGTAATCGTTTCCTATGGCAGTTGCAGGGGAAAACAAGTTAGTCAGCCACATAATTACAACAACATTTTGACCAACGCCGACAGGATTCGGGGAAGCATTAATGTAAGCATACGTTGGAATCTGCCAAGCAGGTGTATGCGCGCTTGCAGACGGAACTAGTGCAATTGAAGCTGTCATTGAAATCATTAAAAGTACTGAAATAGCAATAGCTAATGTTCTATTTTTACTAATTTGCAATTTCTTTTCTTCTCCTTTAAGGTTTGTAATTATAAATTAATCCAGAATTTATATTTAAAGCTATGCCCAACTCGTAAAAAACGTTTGATTTCCATTCAAAAAAGCATTTTTTTGATGTTTTTTCAACTAAAGTTTACACTAAAAAACTTATGAAAATAAAGGAAACACTTTCGTTTCGTGAAAATGAACCCTTTAATAGATAACGTTTGTAGCTGAAAACCAAGAGCTAAGCATATCTTCGGCGTCCATTATTGGAACTTAAATTCGCATTTACGTAAAACCATTTAAGCAAATAGAAAATGTATATTTTCTTTAGTTATCCGCTACTGCATAAAAATGAAGAGATCTGTTATTATAGTTTTTGTAAATGGAATTTCTTGAATAAGCTTAGACCTTACCGAATTGGAATTTTTTTGAAGTAATTTATAAAAAATTTTATATAAAAGGTTACATTGATTGCCTGATGTAGAAGGTTTCAAGGTAGAGGGTTTGGCAGCTCATACAAAAATAGATAAAATTGATGCAAGAATTCTAAAGATTTTGTTAGCGGAGTCCCGAACAAGCTTTACTAATATTGCAAAAGAATGCAAGATTACTGTAACTGCAGTCAGAATGCGGTACAAACGTTTATGGAGAGATGGCGTCATCAATGGTGAGAAAATGCTTATTAACCCTCACAGTTTAGGGTATCGCCATATTATAGATTTAGGGATTACAACCGCAGTTGAAGATGAAAAAGAAGTTGCAAAATTTCTTGAAACTAAGCAGTATATTTCTGAACTGATAGGTCCTTTAGGTAAATATAATTTTCTGGGAAAAGTAGTTTTGCGTGATCTTAACAAACTTCATGAGATAATTGGCGATTTAGAAGCAAATCAAAATATCAAACATGTGGACGCCCTGATCTGGGCTGAAGCAGTAAATATAGAGTTTCCTCAAAACTTAATCATCAAACCTGAAATTCAAGAAAATATCCAATTCGTTACTCGCAAGTCTACCTTAACCAATCTAGATCAACCATCTCTAGACATTGATCAAACTGATAGAAAAATCGCGAAGATTCTTACGGACAATTCCCGAATTCCATTTAAAGCAATAGCTGAACAATTGGGAATGTCGACAAAAGCGGTAATTCAGAGATACAAAAAACTTAGAGAAAATTTGCTAACACTTTCTACAGTAAGTCTTGATCTAACCAAGCTGGGATATACAGCTCTAGGAGCTTCATATTTAAAAGTCTCAAATCGAAGCAAAATGCCTGAGATATATTCACAATTGCTTCAAATTCCAAATCTAATTGTAATAATAAGGCTCATAGATACTTATGATGTATACTGTGCAATTGCACTTGAAAGTTTTGAAAAGCTGTTCGAAGTTAACGAAAAAATTAGGAGAATAAATGGCATAGAAGCTACGGAGACTTTTGTATCGCCCATGGCTCCTTCTTGGCCTCTAAACTTGTTTCCTTCACTGCTTGAAAGTGAATATATGAAGCCAAAATATTGGCCTCGTGAAGCTGAAAAGAAGAGAGAAAATGCGTAAACGGACAATACTTAGCATTTTATCGACTTTGACTATTTTTGTTTAAAAATACGAAATGTTTAAGGACAAAGAATCTCCCTTTGAGGGATAAATAGTGAAGCAGAAATGAAAACTCATGTAACCTTAGTTAACCCTGCTGCTCCAGTTGGCGCAGCAATGCATATGCCTTTCGCTTTGTTAGGCTTAGGATATCTGGCTGCAGTTTTAGAAAAAAATCAATTTGAAGTTGACGTAATTGATTGCCAAGTTCTAAAATTTTCGTTGGAAGATTTTCGAAAAGAGATTAAGAAGCGTCAACCAAACATTATCGGGGTTACATCTTCTACGCTCACATATCAAGCTGCACTTAAGCTTGTTAAGGTTGCAAAAGAGGTTTGCCCGAATTGCATCACAGTTGCCGGTGGTTCTCATGTTACATTTTGGGATGATAAAGCTCTCGAGGAATGCCCAGAATTAGATATTGTTGTTCGGAAAGAAGGAGAAAACACGCTCTTAGAAGTGGCGCAGAGAATAGCAGAGGGCAAAAGCTACCAAGATGTTGTAGGCATAACCTGCAGAAACGATGGCAAAATCGTTAGGAATTCAGATAGATCATACATTGAAGACTTAGATTCTCTTCCTTTCCCGGCGCGTCACCTTTGGCCAATGGAGCGCTTCCGCGAATACGAGGACATACTTTACTTAGCTACAAGCAGAGGATGTGTGTATTGGTGTGAGTTTTGCTCAACAGTAAGAATGCATGGCCGCAAGTATCGCATGAGAAGCCCAAAAAACGTAGTAGACGAGTTAGAGTTTTTGCATAAAACATACGGGATCAGCAAATTTACTTTTTGCGATGATGCTTTTACAGTAGACCAACAGAGAACCGAGATATTATGCAACGAAATTCTTAGCCGAGGATTAAAAATTCAATGGAACTGCGGCACACGCGTTGACATGATAACAAGAGAACTCCTGGTTAAGATGAAGGATGCAGGATGCATCACTGTATGGTTCGGGGTTGAATCTGGAACCCAGCAAGTTTTAGACGCCATGAAAAAAGGCATTTCACCTGAATTAACCATAAAAGTTCTCGGATGGGTAAGAGAGCTCGGAATGCAACCTATTCCAAATGTTATTCTTGGTTTCCCAGGAGAGACAAAGGAAAGCGCATGGAAAACCATAAAGTTCGTGGAAAAGATATCTCCTGATGCAGTGGGTTTCTATAACGTTGCCACTCCTTTTCCAGGAACACCAATGTATGACACCGTAAAAGAGAAGGGATGGCTCAAAGTAACCGACTTCAACATGTACGATACTACGCATCCAATATTTGAGACCCCATGGCTAAGCATGAAAGATCTGGGGAAGCTACGGGAAGGCGCATTTCATCACTTTTATCTACGCAGAGCATATTTCTTTGATAAGCGAAGAAGATTCAAAACATATACTCCGCTAATTGTAGCCTCAAATCTGATCGCCAATGTCAAACTAAAACTGCGAAGGAATTAGAGAACACCTTAAGTGGGTTTCTCTCTTCCAGAACCGATTTTAACAATTTAATCCTTTACCGTAATCGATATTAACTGTTTACCCAAAGTATCAGGAAAGCAGTGTTTAGGTAACTCTTGGTGCTAAATCTATTCGGCATAATTATCCCGATCGTTATGCTAGTTCTGGCAATATTACTAGACTTAGTTCTTGGCGATCCTTCACCCAACAATCCTGACAAATTGGTCTTCAAGTTACACCCCACTGTTCTCATGGGTAATTTCACTGAAAAAATCGAGCCTCACTTCAAAAATAAAAATCCAAAAACTGAAAAGTTCTTAGGCGTACTTCTTGGGTTATCAGTAATTTGCGTTTTTGCAGTGCCTGTTTTCCTTGGCCTATGGGCAATCTATAGTTATTTTCCGTTTTACCTCAACCTCTTGATTTATGCCTTTATCGGCATTATTGTGCTCAAGATGACAATTTGCATTAAACTTGAGACTAACTGGGCAAAAGCCGCCGCCAAAGCAATTAAAGAAAACGATCTCGATGAGGCAAAAAAATACAGTCACTTTTCAAGAAGAGATTCAAGAACTCTAAATGGCTCACAAATCAGCAGTGCAGTCATTGAGTCAATGGCGGAAAACTTGATTGACTTCAAACTATCCCCGATGATGTCCTTCGCGTTGTTTGGAGTCACTGGAGCAATTGCTTTTCGAGCGGTGAACACGCTTGACGGCATGGTCGGATTCAAAGACAAAGAACACATTAACACTGGCTGGTTTAGCGCAAATCTAGATACAGTTGTAAACTACATACCTACACGGCTAACGGCGCTGCTTATGATTGTGGCAGCGGGAATCCTTAGAAAAGATCCTAAGAATGCTTGGCGAGTAGCTTACCGAGACCATAAGAAAACTCCCAGTAGAAACCATGGCTGGCCAATGGCGGCTATGGCTGGAGCACTGCGGGTACAGCTAGAGAAACCTGGCCAGTACGTTTTAGGAGATAGTTTAGAGCCATTGACAGGTGATAAGATTTTGGGTGCCCTTCGTATCCGGGATGTTACGATTGTTTTGTGGGGTCTTTTGTGCGTTTGCGTCATCGTTGCCGTGCGATTGTTCTTTTTGCCTATTTAGTGCAAAGTTTTAATCGAAGCTTTGGGGTATTGGTGTTTTAAGAAGTGCCTGTTGCATGCGCATTTGCTTGATTAATCCACCAAGAATTCAGCCTAAAGCATGGGGAAAACCAAACGTTTTTCCACCCATCGTCTTAGCGTCAGCTGCCGCTGTTTTAGAAAAAAAACACATTGTGTCCATTATTGATGCTCCAACAGAAGGCTGGAAAAACCTTATGGAAATGGATGAAACCAAGTACCGAGTGGGTTTAAATTCCCAAACTATTGCAGAACGAGTGAGGCAATGGAAGGCTGATGTTGTTGTTATTGAAATTCCGTTTTCAGGGTGGTCTAGAACTGCATTTGAAGTCGTTTCAGCAATTAAGTCTGTCAATAGCAAGATTGCTGTTGTGTTGATGGGGCAGCATTCTTCTGCTAGACCTGAAGCTTGCCTTTCAGAGCCCAACGTAGATTTCGTTGTTATCGGTGAAGCAGAAAATACAGTTTCAGAATTAATTGATGAGCTCGAGTCGGGCAAGCAAAATTTCACCGCCATAGATGGTTTAGGGTTCAGGCAGAACGGAAAATCCGTTCTCACCGCTAAACGTGCTATAATTAAAGACATGGATTCTTTGCCATTTCCTGCCAGGCATTTGCTACCAATGAAAGTTTACAATGAAGCTGTAAAGGAGAATCCGTTACGGGGCGAAATAAGTAAACCATGGACAATTGTGACTACCAGCAGAGGGTGCCCCTACAACTGTGTGTTCTGCACAACTTGTATCGTTTGGGGGAGACAGTGGCGCGCCAGAAGCCCAAAAAACGTTGTTGACGAACTGGAGCACTTAGTGAAAACCTACGGGATTAAGCAAATTGATTTTTATGATGAAAACATGACGCTAGACAAAGAACGCATGGCGGATATTTGCGACTTAATTGTTGAGCGTGGCTTGCATATTGAGTGGTTTACACCTAACGGTGTTAGAGCGGACACGCTAGATGAGCCGCTATTGCGAAAAATGAAGAAAGCTGGTGCCAAAAAAATCCGTGTTGCACCCGAATCAGGTGTGCAGCGAGTTGTAAATGACGTTATTGGCAAGAATTTAGATTTGAAGTGTGTGGAACAAGCTGTTGTTTTATGCAAAAAAGTAGGCATAAAAGTTGGCTGCTTCTTCGTTATCGGCTTAATTGGTGAAACCAAAACAGAAATCGAAGAAACCATAAAATTTGCATGTAAGCTTAGACGCTTGGGTGCTGACAGCCTCATATTCAGCATTGCCATGCCACTCTACGGAACAGCATTATACGAACAAGCAAAAGACGGCGGTTTTCTAAAAGAAGGCTTCTGTGATTATGCGCTGGCAGCAACCGAGCCGCTGATTGAAACATCTCAGTTCTCGTCTGAAGATTTGATTCAATTATGTATAAAAGCAAACATGGCAAATCCAACTTTTACAAAATACAAAGTCTTAAGGGCTATGCGTAATCCTAAGAAAACTATAAAAGTACTACTAAAAAAGAAGTAGAGCAGCATAATTCATGGCTTTCCCTTAAACAAAATTTTTTGGCGTTTCTCGCAAGTTTTATAATAATGCTATCGCTTCCTAACTCGACATGAACACTACTTCCAAAAGAATAATGATAATCATCAAAGTTTTTAGTCAAATGCTATTTTTGTTTGGTTTGCTGGCGTGGCTTGACGGCGTAATTATACAATTTACTAATCCAAATTGGCTCCCATTGCCTGTATCGCATC
>DATIXS010000181.1:0-3219 GCA_035518335.1 Candidatus Acidiferrum sp. | reverse complement strand
GTAGAATACTGCAAGCAACTAAAAGAGGCAGGAGTGAGCACCGTTTACCTTCAATTTGACGGGTTAACCCCTGATGTTTTCAAATTTATTCGAGGCGTGGACCTTCTTGACATCAAAATGAAGGCACTCGAAAACCTTAGGGCAGCAGGATGGAATAGTGTTGTCCTTGTTGTGACACTTGTAAAGGGCGTTAATGACCACCAACTTGGTGATATAATCAATTTCGCAGCCAAAAACTTCGACATAATAAGATGCGTTAACGTTCAACCAGTTAGCCTCTGCGGCAGATTGCCACCAAAAGACCGAGAAAAAATGCGCATCACAATCCCTGACTTCATGAAAAAAGTAGAAGAACAAACAAACGGAACAGTGAAAGTCTCAGATTTCTACCCCGTGCCAACAGTCGTGCCAGTTTCAAAAGCAGTTGGAGCTCTAAAAGACAGGCGATATTTAGAGTTCACCGCACACCCGCATTGTGGCATGGCAACTTATCTTCTGATTGAAGATGGAAAAATCGTTCCAATTACTAGGTATGGAAATATCGACAAGTTTATTGCTGTCATGAATAAAGTCTATCAAACCGCCTCCAAAGGAAGCAAAACTAAAGCTAAACTACAATTGGTTAGTTCAATGCGCCATATAAACTTCGGTTTTCTCAGAAAATATGTTCTCGGAGTAGTAACAAAGGGCGATTACGAATCCCTTGGCGATTTGCAAAGAAAAGCAATTTTGCTATCATCAATGCATTTCATGGATCCATATAACTTTGACCTTGAAAGAGTGCAACGCTGCCTAATCCACTATGCCGTGCCAGATGGGCGCATAATTCCTTTCTGCACTATGAACTCAATTCACAGAACTGAGGTTGAAAAGAAACTTGGCGTTCCAATCAAAGAATGGAAGGCACAACATAAAGTTGAAATAAGCCAACCATTCTAGATGTTGAGAACATAAAATATTAAAGTGAAAAATTTATGGGTGGAAAAAAGAAGCTCGGCATAAAGCAGATGGAAAAGCAACAAGTCACTCAAGACGAAGCTAAACAAGAGAAAAAGAAAGAGAAAGCAGGACCACCAAAAGAAAGAAAAACTGTAGGGATTATGGTTCCAGACACAAAAGATGGCAAAATTGTTGCAGAAGTCAAAAAAATGCCCGCAATAACACCTTATTCTATTTCAGCAAGGTATGGTATACGAGTAAGCGCCGCAAAAGACTTTCTTGAACAATTAGAAGCAAATGGTACTGTGCAGCTTGTTTCCGGAAGCCACAACATCAAAATCTACAAGCCTACCGCAAATTAACTCATTTTATCCTTAGCTTTGTTTTTAATATTTTTTGTTGTAATGGAGCATTGTTTTCTTTGAAAGATTTTCCTGAAAGAGTTTACACTTCAGAAGAAGTAAAAAGAGCTAAAGAACTAGTACTTGAAGGATACAAACACAACCTATCAGTTGAGGGCTCAATGGATTTCAAAGAAAAAGTCAACCGTGCCCTTGAACTTATAAAAACGGCAAGTTACTTTGACTTCTTAAGCAGCTATATAAGAAAAATAGTGGAAATTGACGGAATAACACAGTTGCGTGAAACAGAAGTCACTATCTGGGCGAACAAATTTGCGGTCGAAAACATCGTTGATGCTTCAAGCCTTTTCATCCAAAAAGCTTACCTCATGAAAGAGTACATAGATGGCGAGCTCTATTATGGGGGAAATGCGGAAAAACGCTCGGTTGAAAAACGTATCGAGTTTTTGCAGACGCTCAGCGATAGAAGTAATGACAAAGAAGTGAAAGATGAATGCAACCGATTGTTACAAATGTGGAAAGAAAGCTCATTAGCGTTTTAAGCTGTTAATAGCTCAACCTTAATCGCTGTTCCACTTTTAACTTGTTTAAAAATTTCCAAATTATTTGTTATTTTGCCAAGTATGCTAACCGGACTATAGGGTTGCGACTTACCGTAGAAAACGCACAAAGCACCGCCCATAGGCCAAAAAGCAATGGTGCCAGTTTCTACTGTAGGTTTGGCTTTTTCTTCACCCATTTTTATTGGGATTTCGAAATAAACTTCTTCTTTCCATAACGCAGCTCTGCCCTCTACTGGAAGTTTTCGAACGATAAAGTCGATTGTTCGCGGCGCTAAGAACCTAACTAATTCCCCTTCGGCTTCACCTAGACCTTCGATGATGAACTTGATTTTTATGTGGGAAACATCTGCTTGAACGTCTGGTTCATTACTCACTGTTTCATGCTCCTTTAATGAAAATTCAAAATCTCTCGGAATAGGCTATTCAATGGTCGAGGTTAAATTTAACTCTTACAGTCAATCATTATCGGCTTCGGCGAATCATAACGTCGGTAATTTGTTTTAAACCAGACTTAGAACTGTTTTTCCTATGAAATCAATCTGCTCAGCGGTGACACCTGGGTGAATCGGCAAAGAGAAAACCTGTTTTGACGCTTTATCTGTTTCAGGCAGTTTAGTGGTTTCAAAGTTTTCCCTATAGAACGGCATAAGATGAATTGGATTAACATAATAAGCCTCCGAACCAATGCCTTCTTTCTTCAGGTCATCTATCAAAGTGTTGCGTTGAACTTCAGTGCCGTCTTTTAGTCTTGCCGTATAAAGGTACCAGCTGTGTTGTCTGTCTTTTGTTTCCCAAGGTAATACAAGCTTATTGCTTTTCTTAAGAATTTTTGTTAATTCCTGCGCATTTTGTCTTCGTTTAGCCAAAAAAGTTGGCAGTTTTTCCATCTGCACATTGCCTATTGCTGCCTGCATTTCTGACATTCGGTAGTTAGTCCCAAGCATAAGCGATGAATACTTTGCTTTTTCCCCATGGGTCCTTATCATCCGTAAAGTTTCATCCATTTCAGCTTCATTTGTTGTAACTAATCCGCCTTCGCCTGTGGTTATGTTCTTGCTTGCGTACAAGCTCCAGCAGGCGGCATCAGCAAAGCTTCCTGCAGGTTTTCCAGCATATGTTGTTCCATGTGCTTGAGCAGCATCTTCAACTAAAGCTAAATCATGCGTCTCAGCAATTTCCTTAATTGGTTTCATGTCGGCTGAAAAACCGTAAAGGTCGACAGGCAATATTGCTTTGGTGTGTCTTGTTATCAATTTTTCGACAGCAGTGGGCGATAGATTATAAGTTTCTGGATCTATGTCGGCGAAGACGGGTTTTCCACCTGCCAAAACGACCGCTTCTGCAGTAGCTACGAA
>DATIXS010000180.1:0-3465 GCA_035518335.1 Candidatus Acidiferrum sp. | reverse complement strand
CATACAGCTTTCAGCAGGCTTGCCATCAATTAAAACAATAATGTTTATTGTTCCACCTGAGATTTCTGCGACATCCATTTCTTCACCTGATGATTCGCCATGTTTGCAACCGGCAGTTGCTGCAACGCTGACTGAAAAATTATCAGTTTTCTTAGTTACTAAGCTGTAGTTATTTATTTTTGCAGCCGTAACCATTGCAAGGTAATCTTTTGTAAATCCAAGCTTTGCTGCAGATGAGGTAATGAGTTGGAGCGGGTCAAGGTGCAAGGAACGGTCATTATACCCTTCCGGCACGCCTACATTGAGGACAGCTTTAACCTGATTGGCCCCGCCATTATAAAATGCTGAACTTAAAGACTTTAAAGTATTATCACAAATTACGGCTAGCACATTATCTTTTATTACAAGTTTGACGCCGTCGGCAAGGTTAAACTCTTCCACAGGCAAGTCACTCAAGTTGCAACTATTTTTTTGGCTTGTTTTGATTCAGTGTAATGGCTTTAGTTGGACAGAGGTTAACGCATACGCCACACATGGTACATTGTACAACATCGACAACTTGAGGTTTCCTATTCTTTCCTTCTTCCAAAGCACCTTGCGGACAAACTCCAATACAAATCTGGCCTGTACAAGGAGCACATTTAGAAATATCAATAGTAATTGTGGATTTCTGCTGTTTGCCCATTAGAATCAACAATTAAATCAGCGCCAAGAATATATTGTTTGCGCGCATCAAATTAGAGGCATGAAAATAGGTTTAGTTACCTACAAACCCGAAAAAGTCGAGGGATATGATCTTCACGTTTACTACTCCAAGTGGGCGGATGGTCAAAGTTTTCCAGCTGCAAAAGAAATGCAAAACGATGTGACCGTTTTTTGTGATGCAAAAGCCATAAGGGAAGACCCAAGCTTAGCTGCAATCTCTGATAGCGGCCCAGCATTGCGGCGTAATAGGCGTTCTAATTTACCTTTTGATTTTGTCTGTCCAACTCACCCTCAGTATAGGGCAAAAGTACTAGACTACATAGAAAGCCTCAGCAAAGAAGAAATTGTTGGTGTAACTCTTAACCTCTATCATTTTCCTGACAAAGAGTTCTGTGTTTGCCCCCGGTGCAAAGGACTCCAGGAGCAGAGTGGGTTAAACTGGACAGATTGGAGAGCTCAAACAATAACAGAATTTGTACTTCAAGCAAAGGAGAGTGTGAAGGGAACCTTTGCGGTAGAAATGTATCCTGACCCAGTGCTTGCTAAAGAAAGATTCGGGATAGACTTCGACGCATTAGGCGAACTTGTAGATTACTTCCACGTGCCTCTCTCCTCAAGAGATTACTTTACTAATTACTGGGTAGATATGTTGGCAAGAGACTTTGCTGCGTTACTAAAAAAACCTGTTTTAGTAGAGTTAAGTGCTGAAATGCCAAATGATGAGAAGTTAAATGCTCTGCTAAAAACGGTGGCTTATATTTCGAGGCATAATTTGGATGCAGTTTTGCTTTTAGTGCATGACTCTGAGAATGCTAAACAAGTCTGCAGATTTGCAGTGCAAAATAGTGAATTTCGAGATTGGCTCAATAAATATGAGTTTAAGGAAATGAGTCGAATCGTTGATTCGTGGGCTAAGATTTACTGATTTTTTTTCGATATTCTCTTAGTCGCGTCATGTCAAGGTCTCTGGCTAATATTGAATCTTCAGGTGCATCAGTTACTTCGCCAAGTATGCCCCATGGGGCGATGATTGCGCTTCTTCCGCCTCTCATGCTTGAGCATACGTTTCCAACCTTAAGCACAAACAAGTCGTAATCTGAAGCGATCTTTTGAGTTAGCGGGTGACCGCTAACAATTGGATGAGTGCCCATTGCAGCTACAGGAAGAGAAATTATCTCTGCTCCCAAGTTGGCGGTGCGTTTTACAAGGTCAGGATCAAAAGAGTCTGCACACACTAGAAGCCCAATTTTTCCAATTTCTGTATTAATTACAATGGGTTGGGTTCCTCGGGCAACCCCAGCTTTAATTTCTGCAGCTATGGGGTTTATTTTTTTGTATTTGGCAAGAAGAACACCGTCTTTCCACAGTGTATTTGTATTGTAATATTTGCCTTCATCTTCTTCAAGCACTGAACCGCCTAGAAGATAAATGTCGCCGATTTCTAAAGACATTTTTTTGAGAAAATCCAGCGTTTTTTTGCAGGTTTCTTTTGAGATTTTTTGTGCGTCAGTGAAGTCTCCCATGCAGTTGGGTACTGTGAAGTATTCTGGGAGAGCAATTAGATCTGGTTTTTGTTTGGCAGCTTTTTGTATTGCTGATTTGGCGGCTTTTATGTTGCCTTCTGTGGAATTTCGTATTTTCATGTGGAGTATGCATGTTTTCAATGTGGATTCCTGATGTGTTAGGGCTGTTTATTGATTTTCAGTTTTGTGCTTTTAAATGTGCTGTTTTTGATGCAGCATAATTCGTCTGTTCAGTATTTTATTAAGTTTCAATACATTTGTTTACTATTTTTTTGCTTTTGTTTGCATACAAATAAGGCTTAAATACTGGTTGAAAGACAAACATTGTATTGCGAGGGAAAAAATGACACTAAATCCATCAGAATACACCAAGCTCTTGCCCGAAGTAAGAACCTTAGTTAATAAAGTTGTTAAACAAAACATGGCAGACGGCTTTTTGTTTTCAGCTGGAACAGACACGCAAATAATTGCATTCGAAGCAGTCAAGTACAAACCAGACATTCCATGTTTAACCCTAGCTTTCAAACATGGAAAACCCAAAGACACCGAATACGTAAAGAAAATGGTTGACCTTCTTCACTTAAAACAAGAAACCTACGAGTTCGGCAAAGAAGACTTATACAAATTTTACCCCAAAGTCGTAGAAGCACTCAAAAAATTTGACCCCATGGAAATCAGAAACAGCTTGCCAGTTTACATTGGCTTAACCCTTTTTAAACCAAAGGGAATAAAGAGCGTATTTACAGGCGACGCACTTGACGAACTATTTGGTTACCCGTGGCAATTCCATTTAACAGAGGCTGAATTTGAAAAGAAGCAGCAAGAAATGTGGGCAGAAATGGGCTTCTCATCTGTCCCAATGGCTGAATCTCTTGGCATGACTATTAAATCGCCCTACAGGGACCCATTGTTCATGGATTGGGCAATGAAACTTCCAATTAAATTCAAGATAAACATGTACAACGGCGTAAAATATAGCAAATGGATAATGCGCAAAGCCTACGAAGACGTAATACCAAAAGACATCATATGGAGACCAAAAGCGCCCCTAGAACAGGGAACCGGAACAGAAAGCCTCAGAACATACTTCAACGACTTGGTTACAGACAAAGACTTTGAGGACAAAAAGAAAGCAATCAAAGCAGAAGACGACGTGGAAATCCAAGATAAAGAACAACTGCTCTACTACGAAGTATTCCGCAAAAAATTCGGCAAACCAAAAGATGTCTTTCCCAAG
>DATIXS010000179.1:0-3388 GCA_035518335.1 Candidatus Acidiferrum sp. | reverse complement strand
CAGATTTTCAAGCTGTAAATCCAAAGGGTGTCAAAATGATGTTTCTAAATTACCCAAACAACCCAACAGCAGCAACCATCGACATTGGATTCCTCAAAGAAGCTGTCGACTTCGCCAAAAACAACAACATAATCTTATGTTATGACAATGCCTACTCAGAGATCACCTATGACGGCTATCAGGCGCCCAGTATTCTGGAAGTTGATGGCGCCACAGATGTTGCTATTGAATTCCATTCGCTTTCAAAAACCTTCAACATGACAGGCGACCGTATCGGCTTTGCCGTGGGAAACAAACAGCTCGTAGCTGGCTTAACCAAAATCAAATCACAAATCGATTCTGGGCCACCAGTTTACACCCAGAAAGTCGCTGTCAAAGCTTTATCAACCTATACAAGCAATAACCCGCCCGAATTCCTAAAGAAAAACAACCAAATCCTCCAAGAACGCCGCGACTTACTAGTTGAAACACTCTGCACGATGGGCTTCAAATGTGATAAGCCCAAAGCAACCTTCTATGTATGGGTTAACTGTAAAGGAGACTCAATGCAATTCGCAACCAAACTTCTTGATGTCGGTGTCGCAGTGACACCCGGCATCGGTTTTGGCAAGTTTGGTGAAGGCTACGCTAGAATGACGTTTACGCAGCCGAAAGAACGTATTATTGAAGCCTGCAACAGAATCGCAAGTGCTTTCTAACAAATCTTTTTACGAAAATCTATAAATTCAATTCTAATTAGCACGTGCACTTAGCTTTCAAATGTTCTGAAGACAAAAAAAGAAAAAATATTTGTTTATTTAGCAGCTGCCTTAGCGAGTTTCTTTAAGATTGCATCTTTAGCAATTGTGTATGCGATTGAGTAGTCAAACAGTCCCTGTGGCTCAGCGGTTGCCCGCTTTATCATTTCAGTCTCTGTTTTAATTTTGAGCTTGCCGATAGCTAATGCGCCTATCCCGAAAACGCCTGGTTTAATTTCTTTGCCATCATCATTTGAGCCTAAGCATTCTACGCCTAAGGGTTTGATAGCGTTGATGTCAGCGACGATTTTGCAGGATGCACCGATTTGTGCTTGTGAAAGTAGCTGTATTCCGCCTGCGCCCGCTGAAAGTACGATTTCAGCGTCTTTGACGGCGTCGGCCGTTTGTTCTGGTTTTGCTACTTCGACAACTTTTACTCTTTCTGCGCCTACTTCTTGGTTGATTTTGTCAGCGACTGCTTGTCCTTTTGCCATTGTACGAGATGTGATGGTTACATTTGCTTTTTCTGCTGCGTATATTCTTGCTGCTGTTTGTCCTACTGGTCCTGTGCCTGCTAGTACTGTAACTTTTTTGCCCTCTAATGTGCCGAAACCTTTCTCCATGGCTGCTCCGAAAGTTTTTGCGACTGCTGCTGCGGCTGTTGAATATCCACCTCTTGGGTCAACGATTATGCTATTTCCCCACGGCGCTGACTTCATTGCTTTCTGAGTTGCTTCTACAACTTTTTCAACCATTTCAAAGTTGCTTCCGTTGATGAAAATTTTTGTATGCTTTGCACCTTCTGGTCCACGTGGAAAAAGCAGATCAAACACGATTTTTGGGGCATCTTCACTTGTGACATTTTCGTACTTAAAAATCATGGAGTCTGGGAACGCATCTGTCGCGACTAACATGTCAAATGGGCTACAATACTTGTCTGTGTCAAGAAAAACAAAAACTGTTTTAAATGTTGGTTGTAGTTGTGCCAAATTTTTTACACCTTACCTTGTTGAGATACACTCTTAACGATTTAAGAATTATCATGTCATGATTTTGGTAGGACACGAATCATCATACTGACGTATTTTTATATCGCTTTGAAGAAAGACTTTTAACAAAAATGTGATGAAAAATTGTCTGAGGACATTTTGGCGAAAGCTTGGGGCAGAACTATAGGCACTGATCGAAAGCAGTTTAACCTGTTCTTCGAAAATATGTTGGACGGCTTTTCTTACAACAAAATCATTTTAAACAGCGAAGGTAAGCCAATTGATTACATTTTCTTGGAAGTTAACGAAGCTTTCGAGAAAATGACTGGTCTAAAAAAAGAACGCATCACAGGCAAGAAAGCTTCTGAAATTTTTAAAGGCATAAAGAAAGATTTAGCGAAATGGATTGCCACTTATGGAAAAGTTGCATTGGCTTGCAAGTCAATTCAGTTTGAGGATTTTACTAAACCGCTTGGAAAATGGTTCCATGTTTCCGCTTATTGCCCAGAAAAAGGCTATTTTGTGACTCTATTAGAAGATATTACCGAACGCAAAAAAGCTGAACATGAGCTTTTTCAGGCGAAGAACGATTGGGAACGTACATTTGATACTATCCCAGATTTTATAGCAATTTTGGATAATAAGCACAGAATAGTGCGGGCTAACAGAGCTATGGCAGAGCAACTGGGAGTTACTGCTAAACAAGCTGTTGGGTTAAATTGTTATGAATGTGTTCACGGCACATCGCTTCCACCAGAGTTTTGTCCCCATGCCAAAACGCTAAAAGATGGTAAAGAACATGTTGAAGAAGTTCATGAATCCCGTCTTGGAGGAGACTTCTTGGTCAGCACAACTCCTATAAAAGACGAACAGGGAAGAGTGACGGGCTCAGTACACGTCGCAAGAAACATAACTGAACGCAAAAAGACAGAAAAAGAAATTTCACGTTTAGCTTCATTTCCAACACTCAATCCAAACGCAATATTTGAAGCAGATTTTAGAGGCAACATTACTTATGCCAATCCAGCCACAAAAAATCTCTTCCCCGACATTCAAGAGTTAAAAGTAAAACACCCCTTTCTTGCGGGCTGGAATGACATCGCAAGAAGTTTTGAGACTGAAACAAGAGATACAGTTGGAAGGGAAGTAAAAGTTGCTGAGCATTGGTATCATGAGACCTTTTATTTTGTGCCGGAAACCAAGAAAATACGTGTATGCACAATGGATATCGACGAGCAAAAGAAAACTGAAGAGGCGCGCGCTAAGGTTCAGGTCAAACTTGAAGAGAACGCTGTCTTAGTTGAAGAATACGCCAGCCAAATGGAAGAACTGGCTGAGCAAAGAGCGGAGCAACTTAAAAACTCGGAGCGTCTTGCAGCCATCGGTCAAACGGCGGGCATGGTTGGACATGATATCCGCAACCCACTTCAAGCGATAACTGGAGACATGTATCTGATAAAAGAAGAACTGAATACAATGCCTGAAAGCAAAAGCAAGCAAGAAATCTTTGAAAGCATTGATGCAATAAATGAGAATCTATCTTACATAAATAAAATTGTCAGCGATTTGCAAGACTATACAAGACCTTTGAAACCTAGTATCCAAGAAGCAAATCTTTCAGAACTAATAGAAGGCACAATTTCAACAATTACCGTTCCCAAA
>DATIXS010000178.1:0-5025 GCA_035518335.1 Candidatus Acidiferrum sp. | reverse complement strand
TTGAAAAATGTAGTGGCAGAGATTTTCTGTTGATGGATTGCCTAATTCCTTGAAGTCATTGAGATAACTGTGGTCAAATTCTTCTGTTATTTTAAGCAATTTTTCTTTTAGGGCTCTGAGGTCAACTGAAACGCCGATTGAATCTAGCTCTCTTGTAAGAAAGAAAGCTTCTACTCTGTAGGTGTGACCGTGAAGTCTAGCACATTTGCCTTGGTAATCTTCAATTTTATGGGCTGCATCGAATTCAGATTCTACTCTTAGCCGGTACATTTAACTCATATCCATCTATAGTATTCCTCGCCATTCTGAGTAGGCATTATGGTCATGGATAGACTCATAACTGGAACATTTTACCACGCAATACCTCTTGGGATAATTTTCTCTTAGCGACTGTACACATTTCCTAACAACATCTTCAACGAATCTGGCGTTTTCATGCATTTGTTCAACAAGCTTTTTTTCTTCAGGTCTCTTCAGAATTGAAAATGTTGGTGAACTGAAACTTTCGCTGCAAAAGCTGATGACATCTGAAAGTTCAACTCCGCCTTTTGAAACGTCAATATCTATGCTTAAGTTTCCCCTTTGGTTATGAGTTAAGCCATTGCACATTTCTTTTGAACACGGACAAGCAAGTGCCCCGTTAAGTGAAATGCCGAGAGTTTTTCTTTTGGTTGCCGTTGAGTATTTAGCGGACATTTGGGCTATTCCGTTTTCTTTCTCGCCGTTGGGTCTGGTTCTTTCAAATGGAAATTCACAGAAAACCTTGGTGCAACAATCAAAACTGTGTTTTTCCAGAGAGATTTCAGAGATTTTTTCTGCTAAGTCCTCGATTGAAGTTGTTTCTTCAGGGATTTCCTCTATGGACTCAGCAAACCTGCTCATATGTACGCCGCGGAGGTTAGAAGGCAATTTTATGTAGCTGTTAATTGTTACAATTGTATGATAGTTTTTCATCGGACTTTTAACGATAACATATTTCCTTAGCCCTTCGACCCCAACTTTGTTTAATTCAATTTCATTTTCAGGCTTTTCATTCTGGACGTCTTTCAACTTCTCATTCCCCATTAATCCGAGAGTAACTTGATGCCCATTTGTTAGATGAATAATTTTTCAAAGCTGTGTAATTTTTTACATCGCTCGGCTATAAAAGAGTTTCCAGTTTTCCCTAATAGCCAATAAGTAAACATTAATAGTTAGAAGTTAGCTAAATTAAATTGTTTTTTAGGTCAGAAATTTGGTCTAAAAGAACCCTTATCTCATTAAAGAAATTAGCAGATTGAACGGAGAGAACAGAATTTGGAAACTAATCCGTTAAGCACAAATTTAGCAGGTTTAAAGTTGGAAAACCCAACCATGCTGGCTTCAGGCGTCTTAGGTTACTCAACAGAATCCTTAAATCGAGTAGCTAAAGGCGGTGCAGCAGCAGTAGTTACAAAATCTATTGGATTAGAACCAAGATTTGGCTACCCTAACCCAACAATAGTTCAAGTTGAAGCTGGATTAATTAACGCTATGGGGTTGCCCAATCCTGGAATCGATTTGTATGCCCAAGAAATAAAATACTGCAAAACAGTCATGCGCGTTCCAGTCATTGTGAGTGTTTTTGGTTATTCGGCTAATGAATATACCCAGGTTGCCAAGGAAGCTGTTGACGCTGGGGCTGACGCTGTGGAGCTTAATGTTTCTTGTCCGCATGTTCAGTTTACTGGTGCCGAAATAGGCCAAAACCCTAAATTGCTTGCTGAAGTAGTTGCTAAAGTCAAAGCGGCTGTCGATAAACCTGTAATAGTAAAGTTGTCGCCTAACGTTGCAGATATCGCAGTAACGGCTAAGGCGGCTGTTGAGGCTGGAGCAGACGTGTTAACCGCCGTAAATACGCTCAAGGCAATGGCAATTAATGCTGAGACAATGTTGCCAGTTTTAAGTAACCTTAAAGGTGGGTTGTCAGGTCCAGCTATGAAGCCAATAGCCCTACGCTGCGTATATGATATACGCGAAGAACTTCCAGACGTGCCAATAATCGGTTGCGGCGGAATAGCCGATTGGACAGATGCCGTAGAGTTTTTCTTAGCAGGCGCATCAGCGGTGCAAGTAGGCACAGCCATCGCTTTAGAGAACATGGATGTTTTCAAAGCAATAACCAAAGGTGTCGAAAATTACCTGAGAAAAAAACATTATAGGAGTGTAAAAGAAATTGTCAACCTCGCTCACCCTAAATAACAAACTTAGAACAACCGAAATTGTCCAAATCAGATCCGAGAGCCCAACAGTAAAAACATTCATTCTGCCCGACAGACTATGTTCAAAGGCCAAACCCGGACAATTCTTGATGCTTTGGATTCCAGGCATAGATGAAATCCCACTGAGCATAATGGATACCAGTAATGGGTTAGTTTCTGTTTCCGTGAAGCAGGTTGGCGATGCAACCCGGCATTTGCACAAAATGGAGGCTGGCGCAACCATTGGCGTACGTGGACCTTTCGGCAACAGTTTTACTGAAAGCAGAGGGAGAGTACTTTTGATTAGTGGGGGAACGGGAACAGCGCCGCTTCTTTTTCTTGCGAAGCAACTTTCGGCTAAAACAGAGCGGTTATCTTTTGTGGAGGGCGCCAAAACTAAAGATGAACTTCTGTTCATCCGAGAGCTAAATGGCATATGTGCTGAGAAAAACTTGATAACTACAACAGAAGACGGCACCTTCGGATTGCAATGCATGGTAACAGAACCTTTGGCTAAACTTTTGGAAAAAGAAAAATTCGACATGATCTACACATGCGGTCCCGAAGTCATGGTCAAGAAGATCTTTGAGATAACCGAACAACGTAAACTCCCCATGGAAGCAAGTCTTGAACGGCTGATGCGCTGTGGAATTGGTTTGTGTGGAAGCTGCATGATCGGTAAATATCGCGTTTGTAGAGATGGCCCAGTTTTTAATGCTGCTCAGCTGCGGGAAGTTAAGGATGAGTTAGGCATTTCAAAACTGGGATTTGACGGGTCACGAATCCCCTTCTGAGCACGCACAATATGTTGTCTCAAGCTGAAATGGAAGATGTTACCCGCAAAGCCACACTTCTTTATAACAGGGTTAGGAGTCCCGAAGTTATAGTTAAACTCGTTTTTGTCTCGCCTGTGATGGTCACAATTTCGTTTTCGGGAGGTTTCTGCTACGGCTGCGGCATACTCGATTACGTCGAAGGCTTCGCTAACCAATTCAAATTGTTAACTGGCAAGATCGAGTTGAAAGTAGGTAAGACCAGGCAGATTAACCCCAGAAACTTCGAAGCTGATTACTACGTTAAGGTTCAATAGGTTTTTTCTGTATCGTCTTAAAGTAAATTCTCTTTGAGTTTTGAATTGCTTTTTGGTTTAATTGAACCTGCGGGTTCAAATTTTTCTTTGTTTTTTGGGTGCAATGGGGTTGGTTTGGGCTTATTTTTGGAAAAGCAGGTTGGTTGTGTTTTTTGTGGTTGAAGTTTTGAACCATTTTAATGGTCAACGAGGTAGATGTTTGAACCTGGGTTACCGCAAGTCACCATGCCGCCTTGAGTAGCGAACACCTTTGGTTTAGATCACCAGCTTTTACACTTCAAGATCTTGGTTATTTTCACTACAAGTCAGCAAATAAAAAAAGGGCTCAGTGTAGAAACTGCGAAACAAATAGTTTATGATTAGTCAAGAAATGTTGACTTAAAATAGTAAAGAAATTTTTACGAATACTCTTTTATTAAGCGCTAGATTTACGGAACAGGGAAACAAATGAGCAAACACCGAGCAATCACCTCCATACTGTTAGCACTTATCTTAACAAGCTCAGCCTTTTTCGTGATATTATCTTATGACGGCGAACGTGGAACAGTTCTCGGTCAAGTTGGCACCTCGGTTGGAGGGATATTGTTGGATAACACTGTTTGGACACCTAATGGTAGTCCTTACAATTTTGTTAACGACGTAATTGTTGCTCAGAATTCCACTTTAACTATTACGCCAGGCACTGTTGTAAACATTGGGCTCTCAGCTTTCATAATTAACGGTACCCTCAATGCTAGAGGAAACAGCGACAACAGGATCGTATTTGAAGCTCAAAACCGAACCGCTCGGTCTTGGCCTCCGAGAATCTTTTTCAACGACAGCAGTACCCCTTGGAACGAAAATACGGGCACAGGTTGCATCATTGACTATGCCCAGATAAACGTTCCTAATTGGCAATATGAGACAATCATGGGTGCATACCCCAAAATATCAAACAATATTATTTACAACTATGGTGGAGACGCAGCAGCAGTTCGCATAAACGGACTTGTTGAAAACAACACCATTATGGGCGGCTACAGAGGAATCGTTGCTCAATTTAACGAAAAAATTCTTTCAAACACTATTGAGGGCGCAACCGCCGGTATCAGCTGTGGCTACATGTCTACTGACCCCATATATCACCCAACCATAATTGGAAATGTACTGACCAACAATTATGTCGGAATCGATGATTATGGATGTGCCCCTTACATTGCTAACAATACGATAACAGCCAACCAATTTGGATTTTACTTTACTAGTTACACGTTTTATGGAAATGCAATTCCAGACGGGATTATAAGCAATAACATCGACAACAACAATTACAACGTTTTAATTGGGTTTACAGACTCTCAAAAAACAATTAACATGGCTAATAATTGGTGGGGCACTACTGAATCTGCAAAAATCGCCGACTCAATCTATGATAACACAACAAATTCTAATTTGAACAAAGTCAATTATATTCCTTTTCTAACACAACCAAATCCTTTAGCGCCGTCTAATTCATCGACAACAATACCGAGCCCTTCTCCGACCCCAATTTCAACTGCTCCAGCAACTCCTGCTCCCACTTCCACTCCTTTGCCCTTTCCCTCTCCGACTTTAGCTCTTTCTTGCGCAAGCACTACATCCTATTCCACCCTCAACGTAGAAATTAGCGGAAACTTGACTGACAACGGAAATAACATACCCAGCGTTCCAATTTTTATGATGTATAGTGTTACTGGC
>DATIXS010000177.1:0-4193 GCA_035518335.1 Candidatus Acidiferrum sp. | reverse complement strand
CTTCGTTCACGTTGGTAGCTTCGCCGGAGTTAGCAAAAGTGTAGACGAGGCAGTTTAGCAGTTTTTCTTTTGAAAATCTCTTTATAGCGTCAACCGCAGCTTCATATGCTCCTTTGCCCCGAATAACGTCGTTTGTTTTCTTTCCACCGTCAATACTAATTGAGATTTTGGTTTTGTTTTTAACAATTTTTTGGAATACTTCCTCGTCAAGGAGACGGCCGTCGGTTATTATGCTTGTGCTCAAACCCTTTTCTGTGGCGTAATTCAGGACTTCAAAAAGATCTTTGCGAAGAAATGGTTGGCCACCAGTGATCCCGAAAAAACTTGCACCAAAATCATGAACTTCATCTACAATTTTCTTAGCTGCTGCAGTGTCCACTTCATCTGCTGCAGAGGGTTTACCTGCTGAAGTACAGTGCACGCAATGGCTTCCGCATTCAAATGTGCATCGCCAAGGAACTATGTACAATGGGCCTTTAGTTTTCAAGCTTTTTTCTCCAAGGTTTATACGTTTATCCAAAACAAATATTTGGGTATTTAATGCTTCACATTTTTCTTCGTTTTTTGAACAAGAAGAGTCTTGATGAAGAAAGACTTTAAAACAATTTCAGAAGAGCAATTCCCTTTTTTGAGCTTATAAATAATTTGAAGGAAATTCGGTCTAAAAAAGACTCAAATTATTTTGTCTTTTCTTTTTCATAAAGGTAAAGTGGACCTTCTTTTAGTATGTCCAAAGCTCTTTGTGTTTGAGTAGTGGATAGCTTGCATGTTTCAGGGTCAATTAGAAAAGGCAGTTTATCAGGAGCGTTTTCAAGGATATGGAGGTCTTCCCAAGTTACTTTGACATCTTCGTAGGGCATGTTGTTTTCATCTACATCCATAACCCATGTGCCTGCATCTAATTCATCGCCTTCACTTAGTGTCGTAAATGGTCCGAGTAAACTTTTGTTATCTGTATTATAGAGAAAAACCACTGTTCCCGTTTTTAATTCATCCACTAGCTTTGACTCTTTGTTTGCGCAGGTGTACCGTTTCCTGCTCAGGCATTGCTGTTGAGAAGTACTATTACAATAAAGTACATAACCGTCATACATGATTTAACAGAACCTTCTGTATTTTTAGTAACTTGGGGCTTATTTTGTTTTTCTATGTAGTATTATAGACGTAGTTGATTTTGCTAAAGCTGAATTATAGAAAATTTAAATTATACAGCAAGGTTATCTTTTCTAACTCGAATCAGGTGGAATGCACTTTAAAAGCTCTTTCAATAACAAAGTTCGGCGGCAGCCTCCTCGATGTAGAAGGAAAAGGAATCCCAAAAATTATAAAACAAGTAAAAGAAATCAATCAAAAAGACGGTTTTGGCCCGATTGTTGTCTTTTCGGCGCCTACTGGGTGCACTGATGAACTTATAAAAATAGGTGAGTCCTATGCCCAAGCCTGCTCGTTACCCTTAGATCCTGTGTTTGAAGTTTATGAACGTTTAATGAAGAAATATGTTAAGGGAAGATGGCTTCAAAGAGCAGTTAATGATTTGGCTAATTACAAAACCTTAACCCAGACTACTTTGGAGTCAGTCAATAAGCGTTTCAGCGGCAATATAAAAGCGAGAATTCTCACTTTGGGCGGAGAACTCGCCATGTCAACGCTGGCTGACTACATTTTTAAGAGCAGCGGTTTAGACTCGTGCTACATCCCACTGGAAGATTGGCCAATAGTGACTGATGATAATTTTGAGGATGCAATGCCCAATTACGATTTGAGCAAGAAAAGAATTCACTCTCTAATTGAGCCGCTGGAAGATAATAAAATAGTTTCTTTAGCAGGTTTCCTTGGAGTTACACCCGATGACCTTGAAACGATATTAGGCAGAGGTGGTTCAGATTTGACGGCGGTTTTCACTTCTTGCCTCTTGATGGATCTATATAAAACTGAAACGTTGTTATACAAAGATGTGCCAGTGCAAAGCGCAGATCCAAAAGTGGTACGTGGACAAAAAACAGATCATGTAAAATCGCTTACTTATAATGAGGCACATAAAGCTTCAATGATGGGTATGAAAATAGTGCAGAGCCCCGCAATCGCCATGGCAAGGCGCTTCAATCAACCGCTAAGAATTGTGCCGATAGATGAGCCAAGAATGTATTCGGTAATTGAAGCTGAAGAAAGAGGGGAAGAAATAGTGAAGTGTTTGACAGGAAAATCAAGATGCGCAATCTTATCGATGAACGATGAAAAAAGCCGCTCACTGGAAGATTCTTTAAGAATATGGGAGAAAAGAAATGATTTCATGGATTTAGGTGCTGAAACTATGGAGACTGGAGATCAGATTCGAGATTTCCTCTTTTTAGACTCAGACTTTTTGAAAAAAAACGAGGAAAAACTCAAAGGCTTTGATGAAAACATGAAAATAGAATATGGTTTAGGTGTCGTTACCTTGATTGGCGACCGAATGAAAGATTCGCCCGGGGTTGCTTCATTAGCAATTAGCTCCATATCAGGCATTAACATTAAGCGAGGCATCTTTGCACCTCACACTTCACAGATAATTCTTGTTGTTGAAGAAAAAAATATTAACGCAACGGTTGCTGCAATCCATCTAAAAAAACAGGAACTGAATAATAAAGAATTAACATAAGTTTGATTTAAAAGAAACTTGCGTATTTCTGCAGACTCTCAGGTGTTAACAGGTTAACAATTAGGTAGAAAAGGAATATAACCATAAAGTTAGATGTAAACTAAGAAAAGTGACAAATGAATTTGTCTTTTGCAAGATATGTGTCGGTTAAGAAGTCCGTTCTCTTTATGATTGCAGGTTTGATAGTTTTTCTCATTTACCTTTACTTTTATATCGGCATAGATCAAATTGAATTTGTCTTAAGAAACGTTAACTCGACTCAATATGCGTTTTATTATTCGCTTGCTCTTAGCGCAGTTCTAGTTTCAGTATTCTTTTGGTCAGTGGCTTGGAACAGTATCCTTCGAGTGCTTTCAGTTCACGTATCCTACAAACGAGCTTACTTGTATTATTGGGTCAGCTATTTTACAGATTTAGTGGTTCCCTGCGCAACAGTATGCGGTGAATTAACTAGGCTATACTTAGTTCAAAAAGAGACACAGGAAAATTATGGAGCACTTGCTTCAGCGGCTGTAACCAACCGCATCGTAGCCTACACAATAGTGACTCTTGGATTATACAGTGGAGCAGTGCTGATATTGGTAAAACCTACTGTCTCGCCGGTCATAGGAAATGTTTTCATCATTTTTTTGGTTGGAGTAACAATTTACATGGGAGTCCTTCTGTACTTAGCATTTTTTAAACAAGCTGCCAAAAACCTCACTGGAATTTATCTTAAAATAATAAAAACTGTTAGACCGAAACATTACTACTTAGCCAAAATGAAAAGAACTCAAAAATCTCTTTCAGATTTTTACGATGGATTCCGATCTTTTCGTGAAAAACCAAGATTACTAATAAAACCTTTTTTCTTTCATGCAATTTCATATATACTTGGTCTAGTAGTCTATATCCTAATTTTTTATGCACTAGGAATACCTTCTTCAAACCCAGAATTCTATATTGTCGTTTTCTTCATAGCCACAGCATTCCAGGATGCCGCAGCTAGCTTCTCTGTTGGGTCGCTAGAAATTCTTTTGGCAACAATTTTCTTGCTTTACGGAATAAGTCCTGGAATAAGTGGAATCGCTGCGGTAGTGCTTAGAAGTGCAGGTTTCTGGTTTCCTTTGTTTGTAGGATTTATTTGCGTGCAAATTGTTGGGGCGAAAAACCTACTTTCCACCAAACCTGAAAATCTAAAAAGAAAAATAAAACTAACTAAAGAACAGAGTAAACGCAAACAAGCCTAAAATGACCCGTTGAACGAAACAAAAAACTTAATCTTATAGGAATAAGCATAGAAAAGTTGGCTTGTTAATATCAATCAAAATGGTACTTTCGGTGAAAAAATTTTTCTTTTGAAGACGGGCCAAAAAGCTGGTTACATATCATTAACGTCTTACGTTTCGATTTCAGTTTTCCGACGCATGATATAGATAATCAGAAAACTGCCTACTACTGCAACTATAACAAATATTATCAAATAAATTGGAGACAATCCGGGTGAATTGTTACTACCAGCTATTTCTGGGTCCGTGACATATGAGAATGTTACTTGAATTGAATTCGGCAGGTC
>DATIXS010000176.1:0-3172 GCA_035518335.1 Candidatus Acidiferrum sp. | reverse complement strand
TCTTGCACAGGTAGATCAACGCTTAAGAGATGAAGGCATACGCAATGATGCTTCAGTTGTCATAGCAGGCGGCATAAGAAGCAGTGCTGACGTATTCAAAGCGATAGCATTAGGAGCTGACGCAGTTTACATTGGAACTGCAGCCCTAATAGCTATGGGTTGCACCGTTTGTCAACGCTGTTACACAGGAAAATGCCCCTGGGGTATTGCCACAAGTGACCCATGGATTAGCAAACGTATAAACCCCGACATTGCTTCCAAGCGACTCGTTAACATGCTGAATAGCTGGAGCATAGAGATTAAAGACATGATGGGCGGCATGGGCATAAACGCTATCGAAAGCTTACGCGGCAATCGCTTAGCACTTAGAGGAGTGGGCTTATCGAGAGCCGAATCGAAAATCTTAGGCGTAAAATTAGCAGGAGAGTAAAACAATGCTACAACAAAAACCAGAAATAGAAATTGACGCAAAATTCCTTCCGCTTATAAAAAAGGACAACAAAGTCCTAAAAATCAACGCTGAGGGGGTCTACTACAGAGAGTTAAACTGCCTCCTCAGACAGGCAATATGCACCAAGGACCTTGATAAAATAGAGATACATAACGTATGTGGTCAACGATACATAGGCACCGACCTTGATAAGAATATACAAATCGACATTTACGGAACCCCTGGAAATGACCTTGGAGCTTTCATGAACGGACCAAAAATCGTAGTACATGGCAATGGACAGGACGGATCGGGCAACACAATGAACGAAGGACAAATAATTATTCATGGACACGCAGGAGACGTTACCGGCAACTCCATGCGAGGGGGAAAAATCTTCATTCGCGACTATGTGGGCTACCGCGTCGGCATACACATGAAAGAATACCAACGCAAAATCCCACAAATCGTCATCGGACATACAGCTGGAGATTTCTTGGCAGAATACATGGCAGGCGGAGTAATGATCATTTTAGGCCTAAACTTGAAACAGGGTGAAAAATGCAACGCGAAATTTGTCGGCACAGGAATGCACGGAGGCGTTATCTATGAGCGCGGAGATATTCTTGAACCAGTAAACGGAACAAAAGTAATGGATGTCGGTAAACGCGACTTAAAAACGATTGAAGTATTAGTTAACGAATATTGCGGCCACTTCAAAGCTGATCCAAAAGAAATTATGGCAGAAAAATTCAAGAAAATATTGCCAATCTCAAAAAGACCGTATGAGAAACTTTATTCTCACTAATTTTTTATTTTCTTGAAAAAAAATAAAAGAAATCTAGTAGAAGTTGCGTGCTTCTTTTCTTTTCTCTGCTTCTTCGTAGAAGCGAAGAACTTCATCGATGATTTCTACGTTTGAAAGTAGCATGCGTCTGCAACAGTACCGTTTCAATCCAAGGCTGTCTAAAATATCGCTTGCGTTCTCGCCTGTTTTGATTCGGCGGGTGAATTCTTCCCATTGGTCTCCAACCAGTTTGCCGCAGGTGAAGCATCTTACGGGAATAATCATTCTGTTTTTTCACCTTACCTATAGCTTTTCTGTTCTTTTGAACGTGCGCCGGCTCCACCGAACTTCTTAGTTTCTTTAGCACGGGAGTCTCCTGCAATCATTGTTCTGTCATATTCGCTGAAGACTGTTCGCAAGTGAGTGCTCTTTGTCCATTTTAGTAGCGCATTTGCAACTGCCATGCGGGCTGCTTCTGCCTGACCCATGTAGCCTCCGCCTCTGGTTTGGACATCCATGTCCAACAATTGCCATACGTCACTGCCTGCTTGCAGTAGCGGCTCCATTATTTTTGCGCGGGCAATGTCTGGTTCGTAAATTTCAACCGGAGTCATATTTATCCGCACTTTACCAACGCCTTGTTTAACAACGGCTCGGGCAACTGCGGTTTTTCTTTTTCCACTAACAACTAAAACTTTCTTTGCTGGCATAGTTATTCCATCCTGTTTCTCCATCCGATTTCTTTCGCCAATTCGCCAAGGGTAAAATGCGGACCCTTAAGATTGGCAGATGAAGCTTCTTGGAATGTAATCATTTGTTGATTTTTAAGCTCTAGAGGTACTCCCATGAATACTTTTAGTCTCTTGTAGGCGTTTTTGCCTTTGGGCTGCTTAAACGGTACCATACCTCTTACTGTTTTTCGAAGAAACCGGTCTGGCCTTCGGTAATGGAATGGGCCACGTTCCGGAGCGCCTACCTCAAGGAATATATGAGCTTCTAAGATTTTGCTTTTCTTTTTTCCTGAAAACACTGCTTTCTCAGCATTAAGAATAATGACTTCTTCGCCATTTAGTAATCGTTTGGCAACTTTGCTGCACATTCGACCTACTATTAATCCTTCAGCATTTACTACTGTGGGTTTTATTGTTTGCATTTTTTTCACCGAATGATCCTTACTTTTGCTCCCTTTGGATTCTTCTCCATCAACTCAAGAATTGAAAGGTATTTTGCTTTTGCAGCAACGAGTTTATCTTTCGCTTTCTGGGAAGCACCAAATGCTGCAACCGTTACTGCATGGTCAATGCTGCCTGATCCCAAAAGTTTGCCTGGAACCACAACGACATCACTACGCTTTGTGTTCCTGTTCACTGTGCCTATGTTAACAGAGATGCGTTGGCTACGTGTTTTAGAGAGGTACTCAGCTATATCTAGCCAGATACCTGCTTGTTTTTCTCTGCTTTCTTTCTTTAGAAGACTGATAAGCTGGATTAATTCTGGGTTTGTACTATTGGTTTCCTTCATTGTGGTTCAACTTTTAATAATTCTTTAAGTTCAATCAGTTCTTTGCCCAAAGTTTTGGTGGCTTCTTTGAGTATACGTTCTGGCGGAAGCGCACCCGTTGACTCAATATTCATTATGAAAGCGTTCTTTTCCCATTCAACCGTCAATGGAGATGGTTTCTTGGGGCAAGCTTCAACGCAGTCCATACAAAGATTACATGCTAATATGTCTCTGACACCAATCTTTGCATCATTGACTACATAAACTTTTTTTGGGCAGATATCAACGCATTTTGTGCATTCTTCGCAGTTCTCTGTCGGAGTTGTTATTTTTGGGAAATATTTGTAGGCGCACATTGAAACAGGTTGCCATTTTGCGTGGGTTTTGCCTCTTCCAAGGCGTGCGTAAGCTTCCAGCTTCAATTTTTGGTTTTTGGCCAATTTTATTATTGGAAT